>JAFIHK010000128.1 GCA_017848635.1 Bacteroidales bacterium
CCGCTCAAAGGGGTTTACGGCAACTGTGACGGATCTCAGGTGAGGCTTATCCACCCATACATACAGAACTTCGAGACAGGAGGAATGAAGGTTCTGATGATGCACATCGGCGGTTACCCGGGCAGGTACGATTACAACGCTTTAAGACTTATTGAGGCTCACCGTCCCTACATATTTATCTGCGGTCACTCCCATATATTAAAGATTGTAAATGACAGAAAGTATGATATGCTTGTGATAAATCCGGGAGCGGCAGGTTTCGAAGGTTTCCACACGGTGAGAACAGCCCTGCGTTTCAGGATAGAGAGTGGAACTATCTCCGATATGGAGGTGGGTGAATGGGAAAGAAAAATATACAAACCAAACTAATAACATATGAAAAAATTAATCTTATTATGCCTGGCTTTCGCTTTTGTTTTCAATAGCGGAAGCGGGCAGGACAACTCAGTCGTGAAACCAAATTATGAGCTGGCATCCAGATTCTCTGCCAAGAAGGTCTCAAAAATGGTTTTCACCACAGCTGTTCAACCTCGCTGGTTCAAAAATTCCAACCAGTTCTGGTACTCATATCAAACAACACAAGGGACATCTTACTATATTGTTAATCCTGCAACAGCAACAAAAAAATTGCTCTTCGACAATGTAAAGCTTGCTGCTCAGCTAACCGAAATCGTTAAAGATCCGTTTGATGCGCAGAATATTCCTATTGAAAAGCTCAAGCTTGTCGATGACAAAAAATTTACTTTCGAAATCAAGAGCAGCGCCGAGCAGGAGGTGAAGGATGAGAAGACAGGAAAACCTAAAAAGGAGAAGAGGGTTTTCGGCTTTGAATACGATATCGCTACCGGTCAACTCACTCAAATTAAAGATTATAAATCGGACAAGCCATATCCAAGATGGGGAAGTGTATCTCCGGACAAGAGGTATGTAGTCTATTCAAAGGGCTTTAACTTTTGGTGGATGGATATGGAGAACTTCGAGAAGGCCCGTAAGAATGAGGAGGACACAACAATTGTGGAACATCAGCTTACAACCGACGGAACAAGAGTTTTCAGTTACGGAGGTGGAAACAGCGATCCTTACGCCGATGAGAAGGAGTTGAAAAAGAGATTCTATCCGCAGATTGTGTGGTCTCCGGACTCAAAATATTTTGCATTCACAAAGACAGATGAGAGCAAGGTGAAGGATCTGTGGGTTATTGACATTCTTGCTGAACCTCGCCCGAAACTTGAGACATATAAATATCAGATGCCCGGTGAAACAGGAGCTCCTGTAGAGCATCTCTATCAATTTTCAATGGAGAGTAAAAAGGCCTCCGAGGTTAAGATCAAACAGTATAAAGATCAGGACCTCCGTTTACAAGCCGCTCCTCGCAAACTTAAAGATATGTCCGATGATATTCAGTTTGTACAGTGGCTGGGAAATGAGAACGGATTTTATGTATGGCGGATAAGCCGTGACATGAAGAGATGGGATCTATGCTACTCCAAACTGGGTGTGGATACGCTCAAGGTTCTGGTAAAAGAGAGTATGAACACATATGTTGAGACTCGTGCAACAAAACTTATCAATAAAGGGAAAGAGTTCATTCATTGGTCAGAGAGAAGCGGATGGGCACATCTATACCTCTACGATGAAAATGGGAACCTTAAGAATGCCATTACTTCCGGAGATTTCCATGTTGAAGATGTTACTGCAATTGATGAAGTTAACAGAGTCGTTTATTTCACTGCAAATGCCAGAGAGGCCGGTGAAAACCCATACTACACACATCAATACAGAGTTAATTTCGACGGTACAGGACTCAAGCTCCTTAACGCCGGTGACTTTAACCACGAAGCTGTTTCAAGCGACGATGGAAAACTGTTTGTGGACAACTACTCAAGGGTAAACACAACTCCTGCATCTGCACTCTATAATAACCTGGGGCAAAAGATAATGGATCTGGAGAAGGCAGATCTCTCTCTTCTGTTTGCAGCCGGATATAAATTCCCGGAGACTTTCAAAATAAAGGCCGGTGACGGTATAACAGACCTGTATGGTGTTATGTACAAACCATTTGATTTTGACTCTACTAAAAAATATCCAATTATTGAGTATGTATATCCCGGTCCGCAAACAGAGGCTGTAAATGCTTCATGGAATAAATCGATGGAGAGGATTGACAGACTGGCTCAATTCGGATTTATTGTTGTAACTGTCGGGAACAGAGGAGGTAATCCTGCCCGTTCAAAATGGTATCACAACTATGGATATGGGAACCTTAGAGACTATGGACTGGAAGACAAGAAGGTAGCTGTTGAGAGACTGGCTGCAAAATATCCTTTCATTGATATCAACAGAGTGGGTATTCACGGCCACTCAGGCGGTGGATTTATGTCAACAGCAGCGATCCTCACATACCCCGATTTCTTCAAAGTGGCTGTATCTAATGCCGGAAATCACGAGAATAATATTTACAACCGCTGGTGGAGTGAGCAGCATCACGGAGTTCAGGAGGTTGTAACCGAAAAGGATACTACATTCAAATACTCAATAGACAAAAACACTCAGCTGGCTAAGAACCTTAAGGGTCATCTTCTGCTAATTACCGGTGATATAGATAACAACGTTCACCCAGGTAATACGTTCAGAATGGTGAATGCTCTGATAAGGGCAAACAAACGTTTTGATATGCTAGTTCTACCAGGACAGAGACACAGTTTCGGTGACATGACCGAGTACTATTTCTGGAAGACCGGAGACTACTTCTGCAAACATCTGCTTGGCTCTTCTAAAGAGGATATTGAAATCCCCGAAATGAACAATAATTAACAAAAAGGAGCAATAAGTATATTAATAAACAATAAAAGTGTAATTATTCAAGGTTTCAGACTTGTATATATCAGCGAATTGAAAAATCAGATCGCGAATAGTATAAATATTCGTTTTTATTTTATCTTTGTTCGCTGTATTTAAAACTAAAACAATGAAACTAAGAAGAATTACACTTTTATTATTAGCCAACGTTGTTAGCTTAGGTTTACTGGCTGAGGGGTACCAACTTAATCTTCAAAGTACCAAACAACTAGGGATGGGATATTTGGGAGGAGCATTAAAGCTCGGAGGAGAAAGCATGTTGTTCAATCCGGCCGGTATGGTTTTCATGGAAACAAAATCCGAAGCTTCTTTCGGAGTTAATGCCGTTATATCAAAAGCAAACTATGTAAGCGGCACAAACAACTTCTTTTCTCACAACAAAATCGGCACACCTATCTTTGGGTATTACAGCTACAAAGTAAATGACGATGTAGCAGTTGGTGTAACAATCAACAACCCTGCCGGTAATGGCATGAACTGGGGCGGTAACTGGCCTGGCAATACGTTTGTTCAATCGATTGATCTTGCTGTTTACACACTCCAACCGACAATCTCCGTTAAACTGGGCGATAAATTCAGTGTCGGTGCCGGTCTGATGGTTAATTTCGGATCATTTACCCTCTCAAAGGCGCTTATTCCCGCCGGAGGATTAGCCGGACTTGCAACTGCCGTTCCTACTCTTGCACCTACAATTAACTACTACAAGGGAGTTCCTGCCGTTAGCCTCGAATTAGAGGGAAAATCGAAAGTTGGATATGGCTTCAACGTAGGTATCCTCTATGAACCATTTGAGAACTTCACAATTGGAGTATCATACCGTTCAAAAATCGATATGAGTGTTGACGACGGAACAGCTAAGCTTCAATACCCTGGCCCTGCAATGAGTTATGTTATTACAACTGCTGCCGGTATTCCATCGCTCGCATCTACATTTATGCCAATTGTAATGCTCGACAATGAAAAGTTTGCTGCCTCTCTTCCTATTCCTTCGGATCTTAAAGTTGGTGTAGCTTACAAGCCAAACAAAGACTTCACAGTATCTGCCGAGATTGACTATGTAGGATGGAAAGCTTATGACAAACTGGAGTTCGATTTTGCTACAGAGGCACTTGGAAAATCTGTAATTACAAAGAACTTCAAGAATACATTTATCTACAGAATAGGTGCGGAATATAAAACTACAGAAAAAGTTACCGGAAGAGTGGGTTTCATCTATGACCAGACTCCAGTGGATACAGAACACTACGGACCTGAAACTCCTGGTGCAACCAAATTCAGCTTTACTACCGGTTTCACATTCAGCCCTACAAAAAAATTCGATATCGATGTGGCTTTCCAGTATCTTACAAGCGAAAAGATCGACGGCACTACAACTTCCGGAAGCAACACTTTGTCGGGAACATATCAGACAACAGCATTTATCCCTTCACTTGGTGTGAAGTTTAAATTCTAAAATTGTATTTTTGCATAGATTTAAAAGCTATGCCAGAAGTACTACAAGTCGAAAATTTTCTTGAAAGAGCATCGTCTCTTCCAATAATAGATGTAAGGTCCCCGGGAGAATATGAGCACGCTCATATTCCCGGGGCTCTTAATTTACCGCTGTTCGACAACGAAGAGCGTGCAGTTGTAGGCACATATTACAAACAGAGGGGAAGAGTGCCTGCGGTACAGAAAGGGCTTGAGTATGTTGGTCCGAAAATGAAGAACTTCACCAAATTTGCCCAAAAACTCAACTCACAGGAGATTCTTGTTCACTGTTGGCGAGGGGGGATGAGAAGCTCTGCAATGGCCTGGCTTCTTGAAACAATTGACCTCAAATGCTATCTGCTTGAAGGGGGATACAAAGCCTATAGAAATTATGTGTTGGATCAGTTCCGCAAAAAATACAATATAATTTTACTCGGAGGTCCGACAGGTTCGGGAAAGACAGAGCTGCTTCAAGAGTTGAAGAGAAGAGGTGAACAGATAATTGATTTGGAAGGCATTGCAAATCACAAAGGTTCTGCATTTGGATCCCTTGGGCAGGAGAATCAGCCATCTACCGAACTATTTGAAAATATGCTTGCCGGAGAGCTCATAAAACTTGATCCTTCCAGGGGAATATGGATGGAGGATGAAAGTAGAAATATCGGGAGAATCCCTGTACCGTTAGATCTGTGGAACCAAATGAGAGTATCCCCGTTGATTATGACCGATACCCCAAGAGAGATAAGGCTTAAGAGAATTATGAGGGACTATGCGGTATTCCCCGACTCCGAAATTGCAGCCTCGATCTCAAAACTTGAAAAAAGGCTTGGATTTGACAAATGCAAAGTTGCACTTGAAATGTGCGCTTCGGGCAATTTGGAGGGGGCTGCTTCGTTATGTCTGAATTATTACGACAAGGCCTATATGTATCAACTAAAAACAAGATTCGGAGAGAATCTCGAAGGTGTCAGGAAATTATATCCCGACTCTCTCGAAATTGAGTCTCTACTTGTGGAGAGTGCAATCCGATTATCAAGAGAAATAGAGAAATAGAGAAATATGACAACAAAATCTGAATCAGAAAAAACTGCAATATTCATTACTAAAAGGGGAATGGGTACGGCTACGGAGGAGCTTTCGATGCTTCTTCTTAAAAATTACCTTACTCTTCTAAAGAGTGAAAATCTTGTACCCTCATATATCTGCCTCTATGCCGAGGGTGTTCACTGTGCATCGGAAGGCTCTTCGGTTACAGAGGAGCTTGCTGCTCTTGAGGCGGCCGGCGCTCGTGTGATTTCGTGTAAAACCTGTCTTAATTACTACGGCCTTGCCGAAAAACTAAAGGCTGGATCTGCAGGTACAATGTTGGATATAATCGAGATACAGAGTATGTGCAAAAAACATATAAATCTATGAAACTGACCCAATTCAGCCCTGGTGCCGGATGTGGCTGTAAAATAGCGCCGGCCGCCCTCGAAGAGATTCTCAAAGGGAGCAGATCGTCTCTTAGTTTTCCTGAGCTGCTGGTTGGCAACGAGTCCAAAGATGATGCAGCTGTATATGAAATTGAGGGAGGAAAGGCCATAATCAGCACTACCGATTTTTTCACCCCGATTGTTGATAACCCTTTTGATTTCGGCCGGATATCTGCAACTAATGCAATTTCGGACATCTATGCTATGGGTGGAAAACCACTCATGGCAATTGCAATTTTGGGATGGCCTCTGGAGAAGCTAGGGACAGATATTGCAGCACAGGTTATTGACGGAGCGCGTTCGGTATGTGACAATGCCGGTATCCCATTAGCAGGGGGTCACAGCATCTCAATTTCTGACCCGGTTTTCGGACTGGCAGTCACAGGAATTGCCGAATCTGCAGATATTAAAAAAAATACCGGAGCCAAGAGCGGCGACACGCTTCTCCTTACTAAACCAATTGGGATTGGCTTAGTTACTACTGCCGAAAAGTTCGGAGTTGCCAGAGACGAAGATAAGGAGCTTGCACTTAAACTAATGACTACGCTCAATAAGGCAGGAGAGCAACTCTCAAAAACAGAGGGCGTAAATGCAATAACCGATGTTACCGGATTTGGTCTTCTCGGTCATGCACTGGAGGTTGCCGAAGGGAGTTCACTAACAGCCGTTATCGATTTTACGAAGGTTCCTCTTATTCCGGGAGTAGAATATTATATTGAACAGGAGGCAATTCCGGGAGGAACATTCAGGAACTACAGCAGCTACGGAAAGAAGATCTCACCTCTTAGCGACAAGGCCCGAACAATTTTGTGTGACCCTCAGACAAGCGGTGGTCTGCTCATCTCTGTATCGGCAGATGCATTAGAGAGCGTCAGGCAGATTGCAGTTAGAGAGAATTTTCCTATTTTCGAAATCGGAAGGATGGATCCGGGATCGCAAGAAGGTTACAAGGTAATCGTCACAAATCAATAGAAACCCACTAACTCTTTATAAAATGAAAAAACTACTATTAACTCTTGCACTGGCTTTTACCGCAATAACGGTACAGGGGCAGCAAATTTTGCCCGGAGCTGAATCTGTTAACGACTATCTACCTCTTCTAAAAGGGAAGAGAGTGGCTATTCTTACCAACCAGACAGGAATTGTCGGGAAAACACACATTGTTGACTCACTGCTTGCCCTCAAGATCAAC
>JAFIHK010000129.1 GCA_017848635.1 Bacteroidales bacterium
ACCACTCCATCGGATCCGGTCAGATATGTTGGAACGAAGAAGACCTTAACTCTTGAGTCGGAACTATTATTTAATCCCAGCTCTCTCAATTTTTTCAGGATCGGATCGTGTTCGGGCTCTCTCAGTTTATGAGTGGTAATTGTTGTATAAGAGCTGCCTGACTCCAGTTTGGCCACTAACTCTCTGTCGGGGCCGTCGTTCCATGCCGGAACAAATAGAAACGCGGCGACCTGCCTCGATAGTGAGGTATCGCTATTTAGCTGTGCAAGAGAATCCAGGAAGAGGTCAATTCCTTTGTTTGTGTACTCATATCTTCCACCTGTACCGGTCAGGAGAGTATCCTGAGGCAGGTCGAAGCCGGACATGGCACTACCAAGTTTCAGAAGTGCTGTTCTGGCCTCTTGAGGCCAACTATCCTCATTCTCTCCGGTATGGAGAAGATTGTTTTCAAAACCGTTAGGCGTTACAACATCGGGAGTTCTACCGAGATATGCGCTGCACTCAATTGCTGTAATGGAACTTACTGTAGTAAAAACGTCACAGTTAATTGCCGACTTTTGTTCAAGCGAAAAGCGGGCCGGCACATTAAACTCAGTAGCTTTACGCTCAGCCTCCTGCAAATTTTTCACCGAACCAAGCGATTGGTGATTCCCTGCAAGAGAGCGTCCAAGTACAGTTGCATGTGTTGTAAAGACAGTTGCAACACGTACAGGTCTCTTTTTTAGCCATAAAATTCCGGCTCCGGTCATCCATTCGTGAAATTGAGCTATCGATCTTTTGTTTGATGGTAGATGAAACGAAACAAAACTCTCTATTACCTTTCCGGCAGATATCCCGAATAGCAGAGACTCAATGTAATCCCACCTTCCGTGCAGAGAGTCCAGCCTGTATGATTCCCATAAAGAGGATAGAATCTCATCTTTCTTAGGAATAAGCGAACTGAAATCGATAAGAATCACGATAGGGTTACCCCTGATATTCCATCTTCCCGTTTTTACTCTGAGACCGTCTGGTACAGCAACACTCTTCCAGGAGCGAAACATGGCAGGGTCTTCGATAAACTCGGGATTATCATCAACATCTCTCCAGACATCGGGCCCTATCAGAATGTGCCTGTCGCCAAGCTCCTCTCTGAGATTATATGCTTTTGAAGTTACAACAGTGTGGATTCCTCCGACCTTATTGCAAACTTCCCAGCTTATCTCGAACAGAAATTCGGCAGATATATTTTTTTGTGGTGCCATTATGTCAAATATTAGAGCGCAATATTAGCAAAATTTTCAGACTATCGCCTTTTTGAAATTTTGGACACGAATCATAAAATCGCTCAGAACATTCATATAGTTTATGAATGCTTCGTATGGAGTTCCGTATGGATTGAAATATTTATGCACAGCCCCGTCAGAGAAGAATTTTGTACACATATAGTAGAAGTGATCACTCTCTTGAAGTCTTCTGAAGTCCCTGATCAACTCCTGATTACCTGTTTTTTTAACGGCTGTCTCTATAGAGTACAGCTTGGAGAATGCCTCATTTTGCAGTTCGTTGCCAAGCCATGCACTGGTATCCCGCTCTTCATCGGCCCAGGATATTGCAAAGGGCACATTCAGAAGAGCAATTGGCTGGTGTATTTTACAAATCTCGGAAGGGGTTCTGAACTCAGCAAATCCTCCCTTTATTACCTCTCCGGGCAGATGTCTGAGAAAATCGAATATTCCGGTAGAGATGTGCTGATGTTCTCCGAAAGTTTCATAATCCATAAAGAGATTGACGATCTCATCCTTTACAAGTATATTTTTTAGCCAATGAGAATATTTTTCGGCGGTCATAGGCCACTCGGCCCATTTTGTATTGGAGAAGCGAAATGCTATATCGTCGCTGAGCGTAAAATTCTTAAGCAGCAGTTTAAGCTCCGGATTTGCCGGATTGGAGTAGAGATAGTTTGGACTTTTCCAACCCAAAACATGTTTGGCACCCTCCGTCAGTACTGCCTTAAAACCTAGATCTGCAGCCATTACCCCAATATTATCGGAGTAAATAAGTTCTGTGTTCCTGAATATTTTCGGACTCTTACCAAACAGCTCCTTTATCTTTTTTGAGTGAAGTTTTACCTGCTCTTTAAACTCATCAGGAGAGATAAGCGATGATAGTGAGTGAGAATAAGTTTCACCAAGAAACTCCACACAACCGGTATCGGCCAGTTTACAAAAACTCTCTATCACCTCAGGCGCATATTGTTCAAACTGCTCTATTGCAGAGGCAGTTATGGAAAATGAGATACGGAACTTCCCTTTATGTTTTTTTATTAACTCCAGCATAAGTTCATTAGCGGGCAGATAGCATCGCTCGGCAACTCTCCGAAGTATAGTTCTGTTTGCAAAGTCATCGTAATAGTATGACTCCTTACCAATATCGAAGAAACGGTACAATCTCAGCCTGTGAGGCTGATGAACCTGAAAATAAAAACATATACTCTTATTCATATCTCATAGTTTAGCAGGTTACCTCATTATATATCGAGTTTATTTGTTCGGCCGCATGCTCCCAGCGAAGGGCATTTACCTCGTCCAAGCCGCACCTCACAGCCATTTTTGATATGGCAGGATAAGTAAGCAGTGAATATATCGCATCGGCCATTGCGTCAATATCCCAAAAATCTACCTTAATTGCGTGCTTAAGAACCTCAGCGACTCCGCTCTGCTTGGAGATTATTGCAGGAACATTCGAGCGCATCGCCTCCAGCGGCGATATTCCGAAAGGTTCCGATACCGAAGGCATAACATAGACGTCGGAGTGTGCAAACATCCTCTTAACATCGTCGCCCTTCAGGAATCCTGTAAAGTGAAAACGGTGTGCTATACCCAGGCGGGCTACTCTTCGTATTGAGCGATTCAGCATATCACCGCTACCGGCCATTACAAAACGGACATCGGGATATCTTGAGAGAACCTTTGCAGCCGCTTCGATAAAGTACTCCGGCCCCTTCTGGAATGTAATTCTACCCAAAAATGTTACAATCTTATCATTTACTCCTCTCTCCACCTCCAATTGTTCAAAATTCTGAAAATCAACAGCATTATGAACTGTAACAACCTTCGAAGGCTCTATTCCATATTTGTTTATAACAATGTTCCGTGTAAGATTGCTTACTGTAATAACCTTATCGGCAGCCTCCATACCGGCCCTCTCTATATCGTAAACCTGTGTATTTATATTGCTTCCGCTTCTATCATACTCAGTTGCGTGAACGTGGACAACAAGAGGTTTTCCGCTGAATCTTTTTGCGGTAATTCCTGCAAGATAGGTGAGCCAATCATGGGCGTGTATTACATCAAAACTGTTCTCAATGGCAATCTCTCCGGCAATTAGAGCATATCTTGCAACCTCTTCCATAAGATTTGCACCATACTTCCCGGAAAATTTATATTTATCCCCGTAATGAACTCTGAACCACTCTCTACGACCCTCCATATCTTCGCTAATCATCTTTTTAAACTCAACAGGATCCAGATATGGTACCAGGTTGGAATCAATTTTCATAAAACGAACCTTCTCAGTGAATCGTTCGAGATCGGAAAGTGACTCCCTAAGCTCCACATCGCTCGCGTTAATAATCCTAACCGATTCCTGATCCTCGTCGCCCGATGCCGATGGCATTACAAACAACACCTCCGTTCCCGTAGATGCAAGCCCCTTTGTGAGTCCGTAGCAGGCAGTTCCAAGTCCGCCGGATATGTGAGGGGGAAACTCCCAACCAAACATCAGAACCTTCATATATTATACTTTTATATTATTCAATTATCTTTGTATCTATCAATAAGATATATACTTCTAAGAAGCTCTGCTATACTGTTAGCATAGGATGGACATCCGTGCGGTTGGAAAGGTGGATCCCCATCATAGAGTTCAGAAATAGATCCTATACAGTGCACATTCATATCCTCTTCAAAGCCATCCACAATCTCTCTGGCCTTTCTTGCAAAGCTTTTACCATGAAGCTTAAACATAGCCTCAATATAGAACCCCAAAAGCCAGGTTCTTGCAGTTCCCTGATGATATGCCATATCTCTCGAATACTGGTCTCCGTCATACTCAGGCTTGTACATAGGATGTGTAGGAGAGAGAGTCCTTATACCCCTTGGTGTTAGAAGCTCCCGTGTTACGCTTGTGAGAATAGCAGATTTCATCTCTTCACTGAGTGGAGAGTACTCCAGAGCACAAGCTATCAACTGATTAGGACGCATAAATTTATTCTGACCCTCGTGTCCGACATAATCTGCCAGCATACTATCCTTCTCAATCCAGAATGCCTTTATAAAGCTCTTCCCGCACTCTTCTCTCAAACTCTTCCACATAGATAGTCTGGAGGCTGAGGCCTTTGACTCCTCCATATCAATAATATATGATAAAGCATTATACCATAAAGCATTGAGCTCAACCTGATATCCTGCTCTCTCGGTTACAGGCATCGAATATACATATGCATCCATCCAACTTAGAGCAACACCAGGCTCCTCTGCCCAGAGAAGACCATTTTCGTGAAGGAGAACATTGTGCCTTGATCCGTCGCGGAAAGACTCCACTATTCTGTATACTATTTTTTTATATCTTTTCCATACCAGCTCTTTATCGCCCTGCGCCTCAGCGAGTTGCTGAACTGACCGGATGAACCAAAGCGCGATATCGGGTTGTTCGTTATCTTTTAGCAATCTATGCTCCTCATATGTTACAACAGTATTTACAATATCGTAGAACTCCTTCACACCGCTGCCAGCATAGAACGAGAGCCCGGCTGCAGAGATAAGTGTGTCCCTTATATTTTTATCGAGCCATGGGAAACCTGCATAAATTTCGGTTTTGCCATTTCTTACATTGAAAAACTGTTTTGCAGTAACTCTGAGTGTGTTTTCAAAACTATCCCTATGTTTTCGAAAGGCCATCTGCTTACCAATTTCACTCTTGAACTTCGATGGGTCTTCCTTTGTAAGTGAAGCCGAAAAAACCACGCTCTCTCCACGTTTGAGCGGCAGTTCGAAATAACCGGGTACAAAAAGATCCTCCTTGGAGTCAAATACTCTCCGTCGCTCCTCCCTGTATTCAATATTGTAATACCAATCGGGATTAAGCACGAATTCGGAAGTCTTGTCTAGTTGCATATTTAGTTCCGGGAACCCGTTGTAAAGCCTTGCAGATACACCACCCTCAATTTCCCGATAGTGGAAATTTATATTGCCGTTTGCTTTTGAGAGGTTGTGAATATTTCGATATGCCAGAAACGGTCTCAGCCTAAGAGTTGTGGGTGAGTGAGCCTCCAAAAGCGTATACTTGATGAAGAGCTGCTCCTTACTGTAAGAGAGAAGAATCATCTTTTGCAACAGCATCCCTCCCACCCTGTATTTGAATGATACACATTTATCTATCTCGAAATCGACTATATACTTGTGACCTCTGGGGTCATATATCTCGTCATACTGGTGAATCCCCAAATGAAACTCTTTTTCGTGCTGGATAAGTGTTTCATCAAGAGATGAGAGCAGCAGATGCTTCTCACCACCGAACTGCTCCAATGGCACAACCAAAAGGCCGTGGTACTTGCGTGTATTACAACCGGCAATTGTTGTATAGGTGTAGCCTCCGGAGTGGTTGCTGCTTAAAAACTCCCGTTTTAGCGAATACTCCAGATTAACTAGCGCCTCTTTGTGAAATTTGAGATATGCCATATCAAATTGTGTTTAATTAACTCTTTTTAAGACAATAGCGCTCCTTGCGGGCAAATATAGCGAAAGCATATGATTATTGCCCGTGAGTTGCGTAAAATGTGATAAC
>JAFIHK010000012.1 GCA_017848635.1 Bacteroidales bacterium
TAATATTAAATAATCTTTATAACTGGAGGAGAGAGATATGAGAGGGGGAAAAGTTACAAAGTCGCATGCCGGAGGTGTGCTCGTTCTGGTTTTTGTTATTCTTGCAATGCAGATATCGGTATATCTTTTTACGCTGATTTACCGGGATGCACCCAATTTGAGGGCAGTCAACAGCGCGGAGGTTGTTAACGGAGAGTCAAAGGAGTTAGCTGTAAAGAGTAGCGAGAGATTCGCCTTTGATCCCAATCTACTTACTGCAGATGAGTTTATGAAGCTGGGTTTTAGCAGAAAGCAGGCTGAGTCTATTGTTAAATATCGGAGCAGGGTAGGTGGATTCAGAAAGAGGGAGGACTTTTCAAAGTTATATGTTGTAAGTGACTCAATGTATGAAGAGTTGAAGGAGTATATAACAATAAAACCTGTTAAAAAGAGTGTTTTTAGGCCCGTAGATCAACTTAATCCGAAAAAAGAGATGTCGGGGTCATTTGCTAAAGCCAAGTCCGATACGGTCAAAATAGCCGATAAATCCGGAGAGCCATCTGCTCCTGTTAATTACAGATCGGCCCTTAAAGAGATAGCATCGGCAAAAAGTGAGTTACTGGATCTTAACAGTGCTGACTCCGCCCAGTTAGTATCACTACCCGGTATAGGACCGTATTTCGCATCAAAAATCGTAGATTACCGCAACAGACTGGGAGGATATGCATTTCCGGAACAGTTAATGGATATATACGGTCTCGATGAGAGCAGATTGAATTACTTCAAAAGGCGTATCTATACAGATACATCACAAATTAAAAAACTCGACCTGAAGAGTGCAGGTGAGAGGGAGATGGCTGCTCACCCTTACATTGGCGGCTATGTTGCCAGAGGTATTGTCAGGTTCAGAGAGAGGATGGGTGAAGTTTCAATCACTCTTGACGATCTTGTAATCAATAAAATAGTAAAAAGTGAATTGGCTGGTATATTAAGATTTTATTTCAGATAGCAGTCACTAATACTTTTTTAGTATTTTTACGGAAATAAACCAATTTACAAAGATGAATGTAATAAGCTGTCAGAATGTTGTCAAGCGCTTTAATAATTTTACGGCACTTGACAATGTCTCCGTTAATGCCCGGAAAGGGACAATATTCGGGCTTCTGGGACCGAATGGTGCCGGGAAAACCACTTTGATTAGAATCATCAATCAGATTACGATTCCGGACTCCGGAACGCTTCTATTCAACGAGAAGCCGATCTCTCCTTCTGATATTTACAAAATAGGATATCTGCCGGAGGAGAGGGGTCTCTACAAAAAGATGAAGGTAGGTGATCAGGCTGTCTATCTTGCGCAATTAAAGGGATTAAGCCACTCCGATGCTACAAGAGAACTTAAACAGTGGTTTGTAAAATTCGGAATACAGGCCTGGTGGGACAAGAAGGTTGAGGAGCTCTCTAAAGGGATGGCACAAAAAGTTCAGTTCATCACAACAGTACTTCATAAACCTGAACTTCTTATTCTGGACGAGCCTTTCAGCGGTTTTGACCCTGTAAACGTACAGATTGTCAGAGAGGAGATTCTTAAGTTGAAATCTGAGGGCACAACCATCATCCTTTCAACTCACAATATGGAGTCGGTAGAGGAGTTGTGCGACGACATTGCGCTGATAAATAAATCTAAGCTTATTGTGACAGGCGGACTAAACGATATTCGTAGAGACCACGGAAACAACAGAGTAGAGGTTCTTTACAAATCGGAATCCGAAGTTAAAATTGATGATAGCGAGTACTTTACAATCTTTGATCAATCAGTTGTTAACGGTGCACGCAGGATGATTCTGGATGTTAACAGGAGCGCTCACTCATCACAGGTGCTGGGAGCTCTGATCGGACAGATTGATATAGTATCATACAGAGAATTGATTCCAAGGATGAACGATATATTTATTAAACTTGTGAAAAACTGATAATTATGAATAGTAATAAGATATTTCTGGTACTCTCCAGAGAGTTTAAAATAAGGGTAAAGAAGAAATCGTTCATACTTACCACAATATTTACCCCGCTGCTTTTTGCGGCAATGATTATCCTTCCTACGGTATTTGCAACAACATCATCAGGTGAGAAGGGTAACAAAATTCTTGTTGTGGACAGCTCCGGAGTGTGCGCTCCTTTTTTCAAAAACAGCGAGGAGTTTACTTTTGAATTCAACGATTCTGCAGATATAGAAAAGATAAAGAAGAACTTTGCAAACGAAGGTCTTTATGCAATGATTATTATTTCAAAGGCCGACTCAGCTCTTAATGTGAATGTCTCTGCTGTTTCCAATAAACAGCTCAACATATCTGCAAAGAGTGAAATTGAAAAATATATTCAGAGTGCGATTGAAGCTCAGAAGCTTAAAAGGTATAATATTGATAATTTAAATGTTATACTTAAAGATATCAGAACTAAGGTAAACCTTAAGACCTTCACACTTGGAGAGGAGGGTAAGGAGAAACTCGGTATGGTGGAGATCAATATGGCGATCTCTTACATTGCCAGCTTTATGTCCTACATCTTCATCTTTATGTTCGGGTCGATGGTTATGCGCGGTGTTATCGAAGAGAAGACTACTCGTATCGTAGAGGTCATAATTTCTTCGGTGAAACCGTTTGAGCTTATGATGGGTAAGATTCTTGGAGTAGGATCTGTTGCTCTTCTCCAGTTCTTTATATGGATTTTACTCACATTCGGAATAATATTCGGTGTGCAGAGTGCCGTTGGCTTCGATAAAATAGCCGGTGGTGACGCAGTAGCTGCTTCGGCACAAATGGGGCAGATGGGTGCCGCTGGGGCCAATCAGATGGTTACCTCATTGGCAGAACAATCACCTATGGGCGAGGTGCTGACTGCACTCGCAGGTGTTGACTGGTTTACTGTGATCGCTTCGTTTTTAATTTATTTCCTTCTTGGATATCTGCTCTATGCATCTATGTTCTCTGCAGTTGGTTCGGCTGTGGACAATGAGGCAGATACTCAGCAGTTGATATTTCCTGTGACTCTGCCGCTGATAATCGGTATATTCATAATGGTTCACACCTTCCAGTATCCCGACAGTAATTTGTCGTTCTGGGGCTCAATGGTTCCATTCACCTCTCCTATGGTTATGATGGCCAGGGTCTCGTACGGAGTTCCTTTATGGCAGCTTGGACTATCTGTCTCATTGCTGTTTATGACATTTATAGGAATGACATATCTATCTGCAAAAATTTACCGTATAGGTATTCTCTCTTACGGTAAAAAAGGATCATGGAAGGAGATTATTAAATGGCTTAAGTATTAACAGATGAAAAGAGTTCTATTTATACTTGTAATTGCACTCTCGTCTCTCACTATTGTTGCCCAGGATCGGGGAGGGCTGGTTATCAAAGGTTACCGTGTTCTTATGGATACAACTTATGATAACCCTGTTGAACCTAGAGCATCGGCAATCATTTCCAAATATCGTCCTAAGATGGAGAGAGCAATGATGGAGGTTGTAGGCAAGAGCGATGT
This sequence comes from Bacteroidales bacterium, assembly GCA_017848635.1. Classification (GTDB taxonomy): domain Bacteria; phylum Bacteroidota; class Bacteroidia; order Bacteroidales; family UBA932; genus JAFIHK01. Next base: position 3,520 of record JAFIHK010000012.1, read on the forward strand.
TGAGATGCGTTCAGGAAAACCTGAAAGCCTTCTCTCAAATTTTGCAGCCGATGCGATGCTTTCCTATTCATCCAAATTCGGAGGAGCAGATTTTGCTATTACAAATTTTGGAGGACTAAGGGCCACAATGCCAGCTGGTGATGTCAGAAGGTATGATATATTCTCTATCTTCCCTTTTGAAAATTATCTGGTTATAGTCGAGATACCGGGGCATCAGGTGAGAGAGCTTTTTGGCTTTTTTGCCAAAAACGGTCCTCAGGCAATTTCCGGCAATGTTAAATATGCTATAAAAGATAGGAAATTAGAGGGGGAGCCGCTCATTAACGGCAAGCCGATCTCCGATGAGCGTAGCTATAAGGTTGCTACTCTCGATTTTCTTCTAACCGGTGGTGACGACCTTACGATGTTGAAAGAGAATATGGGAGTGGTTACTACAGGAGTACTGCTTCGCGATATTATTTTCGACAGGATCGAGAATATGATGAAAAGAGATGGAAAGATTCACTCGGCTCTCGATGGGAGAGTTACACTGATTAAATAGAGGAGATTAGAAAATGAGAAATTTATTTATTAAGAGATTTTTAGTTGTTCTTGCAATATTTTCCACATCTCTGATTAACGGACAGGATCTGGTAATTCTCCATTCAAACGATGTACACAGCAATATAGAGACACTCTCAAGCGGAAGGAACAAAGGTTTTGGAGGACTTCAACGCAGGGCAAACTATGTTGCCAAGATAAAAAAGGAGAATAAGAATGTTTTGATTCTTGATGCCGGCGACTATAATCAGGGGACTCCCTATTTTACTATGTTTAAAGGCAATGTAGAGGTTAAACTGAACAATGCTCTCGGGCTCGATGTGGCAACTCTGGGTAACCACGAGTTCGACAACGGCCAGGTAGAACTGGCACGCAGGCTCTCAATGGCAAAGTATAAAACAGTTTGTGCTAACTACGATTTTAAAGGTACGCCCCTGGAAAAATATGTAAAGCAATTTACCGTGGTAAAAAAGGGGGGGTGGAAAATCGGCATTGTGGGAGCGCTTGCGAATTTAAACGGTCTGGTTTCCGCTGCCGGGAGAGCGAATCTGACCTATAAAAACCCTATATCGATTGTTGACTCTATAGGAAAAATTCTTAAAGAGCAGTATAAGTGCGATATAGTTATTTGTCTGTCCCATCTTGGATATGACGGAGGTACACCAGCCGAACCAGCCGATCTGGATGTGGCCGCTCAGACATCATATATAGACCTCATAATAGGCGGTCACACTCACACATTCCTTGAAAAACCGACAGTAGTCAAGAACAGGGATGGTCGAGATGTAATTGTTACGACAGCGGGAGCACACGGTGTCTATACCGGGAGAGTAGATATTACTTTTCCGCGGTAGTATTGTCGTTGCTGCTGCTCTCTGACTTTGAAGAGTTCTCGTTTGGGGACTCTTTTTTTGTGTATTTAAACCTTTTGATCTTTTGAGTTGCAGTCTTCTCGAACTGTTCAGGGTGATATTCCACAGATGATATCTTAGAGGACTTGTTTACTCTCTCGTTTACATATGAGTGAACCTCCCTCTTCAATTTTTCGATCTGTTCGTTATATAGCTTCTGCGCCTCATCCTTCTTCTCATTGTAGAACTTCATCGTGTTATCCATCTTTTGATTAACGATCTCCATAAGTTCATCCTTTTTAGAGTAGAGGCTATCCTGTAACATCTCCATCTTCTGCTCATATAGTTTTTTAAGACGATCGATCTTCTGTTGGTATGTCTCAACAGTCTTATCTCTCTCGTCGTAAATCTCCTGCAATTTAGACTCATCAAAGTGAACAAGAGCTACAAGCCTCCCCTTATCTTCGGTAACTATCGATTCTGCTACAAACTCGTGACTGTTTAATACATCTTCAATATGTTCCGGATAGATATTCTCTCCGCTGGGTCCGAGGATCATATTTGATAGTCTTCCTTTGATATAGAGCAGATTATCTTTGTCAAAACATCCCAGATCCTTTGTCCTGAACCATCCATCTTCGGTGAAAGCATCCGATGTGGCTTCCGGATTTTTGTAATACCCTGTCATCACATTGGCACCTTTTGCAACGATCTCTCCGATACCGGTTTTAGGATCCGGATTATTTATCTTTACATCCATTCCGGTTACTATCAGCCCGGTGGAACCAATTCTTCGATTCTTCCCGATCGCTCCGGCCAATAGAGGAGCTGTCTCCGTTAACCCATATCCGATTGCATAGGGGATTCCGGACTCAAAAAGGAAGCGATCTACAGTGGCATCGAGTTTTGCTCCACCAATTCCGAAGAATCTGACTCTTCCACCCAGTTTTTTGTATAGCTTCTTTCCTGCAACTCTGTGGAGTAACTTCCTTCCGATGGTTGTTGAGTATATCCTCTTTACAAGTGCCGATTTCTGGAAATTCGGAGCAATACCTGCCTTAAATATCTTCTCTATTATCAGAGGCACAACCAGCATTGTAGTAGGTCTTACCTTTTTGAAAGCATTCATTAGAATTGTCGGAGTAGGCATCTTCTCAATATAGTAAACCGATGATCCTGTAACCATTGGCAGAATCATACTCAGACTTGATTCCAGAGTGTGAGAAAGCGGGAGCACAGATAACCACACATCCCACTCGTAACCAGGCCTCATAGTCGAA
>JAFIHK010000013.1 GCA_017848635.1 Bacteroidales bacterium
AGAGCAGAGGGAGGCGAAGCCTCACTATGCCGAAGCCAGTAGGAGGAAAAGCAAGGCTAAACCGACGCCCGAAGCGAGAGCAGAGGGAGGCGAAGCCTCACTATGCCGAAGCGAGTAGGAGGAAAAGCAAGGCTTAGTAGGTAGCCGCCATTTTTCAGAGAGTCCGATGAGTAATCATCGGACTCTTTTTGTTAAAAGTCACCCTACTCGACCACTTGGTCGAAAATAAAAAATACTCTACTCGACCACTTGGTCGAAAAAAGGTGAGTGGAAAAGTATCAACAAGAAAATTATTTCGGATTTCGAATCATAAATAAAATATTTTTATTTCGAAACAAAATTTATACTTTTGGGAAATAAATCAAAACTAATATGTCTTTAGCAAAACGAGCAGCAAAAAGATTACTCTGCGTATTAACCATAATTCTGGCAGCGGTAACAGTTTCGTGCAGTAGCGGCGGAGGGTCTACTCCTGTTGATCCTGTAGATCCACCATCAAACAATACATTTATAACAAATGTGATATTCGAATCCTCTGTAGAGGTAATTCAGGGATCATCATTTACAGTAGGAGGTACAGGATTCGCTTCCGGCGATAAGTTATATTTTCGTCCGTATGCATCTGCCACGGCTGCTAATGATATTGAGGCAACTATTTCGCAGGTTTTGACATCAGGATTAAAAGCTGTTTATCCAACTTCCGGACTAACTAACGGAATTTATAAACTAGTAGTAAAGAGAGGCGCCAAAGAGCAGATAATTGCTACTGTAACAATTACTCTGAGTACAACTTTCGGACCGATTACTCCATCTCAGGGGACAACAGTTTATGGTCGAGTATATTCGGGGACAACTCCACTTTCGGATGTTGTTGTTTCCGACGGTTATATTGTTACAAAGACAAATTCTCAGGGTATTTATGAACTTGCAACAAATAAAGCTCACGGATATGTCTTTGTTTCACTTCCTTCGGGCTATGACGCTACAGTAAAAAATTCAATCCCACAGTTCTTTAAGTATACTACAAAAGATGCCACACTTCCGGAACAGTTGGATTTTTCTCTGACAAAGGTTTCCAATGATAACTTCTCATTGGTCATCTCTACAGATATTCACCTTGCAAACAGAACCAGGGATCTTTCACAATACAGAAGCTATTTTATCCCCGATGTAACATCGACAGTCAATAATGATCTTTCGGGTCGAAAGGTTTATGCTCTCTGCCTTGGTGATATGACCTGGGATGGTTTTTGGTATACAAACAGCTACGATCTAAATAATTATAAAACAGAGATATCAGGTTATCCTCTTCCAATATTCCATGTTCAGGGAAATCACGATAATGATCCTCAGTATAAGACTGACTGGGAAGCTGAAGCAGCATATAAAAGAATAATAGGCCCTACATACTATGCGGTGAATATCGGTAAAATCCACCTGGTGGTGTTGGATAATGTAGTATATAAAAATCTGAACGACAGAGATTACGACAAATATATTACAGATGCGCAGATGAACTGGCTCAAAGCAGATCTGGCTACAATAACAGATAAATCAACACCTATTATTGTAGGTCTGCACTGTCCGGTGTATCGCTGCACAGGATGGAGCGGTACAACTCAGAATGTTACCTATTCACTCTCTTCTTCAACAGCAACTAATAATCTGGCTGCCTGCTTTACAGGATTTTCCGATGTGAGATTTTTGACTGGGCATACACATAAAAACAGCATAGTAACAACATCAGGAGGTATTATGGAACAGAATATTGCTGCAGCTTGTGCAACTTGGTGGTGGACCGGTTACTACAACGAAGGGATAAACATATGTAAAGATGGATCTCCCGGAGGATACAGTGTCTTTAATATCGACAATAAAACAATAAAATGGTATTATAAAGGAATCGGCAAACCAAAAACATATCAGTTCCGCTGTTATGATATGAATGTGGTGCCATCTGCAAACGGAGGAACTCCGGGAAATAATGAACTGCTGATCAATGTTTGGAACTGGGACTCCCAGTGGAAAGTAGAGGTTACAGAAAATGGTAATCAGCTGACAGTGACACCTCTTCAGACAAAAGACCCTCTGCATATGATTGCATATACAGGCTCCACATCGGATTTTATCACCGATAACAACTATCACTTTTTTAAAGTAACAGCTGCTTCGGCAACCTCAACTCTTATCGTAAAGGTAACTGACAGGTTCGGAACAGTATATACACAGAACGTTACCCGTCCGAAAACATTTAATGTAAGTATGGATTAATTATTCATCGGCGAGAGTTACCTCAACACCAAGGTCATTAAATTTGTCCAGAATGTGTTGAGGTATCTCTTTATCTGTAATAACCTGATCAACCTCGGTAATATCACAAATTTTACTGAAACCTCGGAGGCCGAACTTTGAGGAGTCGGCAAGTACAATTATCTTTTGAGCTGCCTTCATCATCTCCCTGTTGAGATTTGCCTCCATCATATTTGTTGTAGAGAGTCCGAACTCAACATCAATCCCATCCACTCCAATAAATAGCTTGCTGCATGAGAAATCCTGCATCATCTTTTCGGCATAATGCCCAACGACGGAAACAGAACTGTTTCTTAGAAAACCTCCCAAGAGAATAACATCAATATTTGGATCTTTTGAAAGAATAGATGCTGCATTAGCTGCAGATGTTATGACCGTAAGATGCTGAACACTCTTGATCTCTCTGGCCAGCGACAGCATGGTAGTTCCTGATGCTATGATTATTGAGTCGTTTTCGGTGACCAGCGATGCGGCTTTTGCTCCGATAGCTCTCTTTTTTTCGGTGTTTATCTTCTCCTTTTCATTAACATGTCTGTCGTTAATGTAGGGATTGATAAGAATGGCACAGCCGTGTGCTCTGTATAAGAGTGAGAGCGATTCGAGATATGTGAGATCCTTCCTTATAGTTACTTCGGATACATTTAACTGAGCAGCGAGTGCTGTAACAGAGACTGAACTCTCCTTTCTCAATTGCTCAAGAATGTATTCGTGCCTTTCATTAAGAATGTGTGAAGATTGTACGCTCTTTGCCATTTTTGCCATAAAATATACCACTAAGTTATAATATTTGGGCGTGAAGAAAAATATTTTTTGATTTTACGAAGCGAAATAAGTTTCGATTTTGTCGCCAAAATACCGGTTTAATCACTTTTTCGGGGGCAAAATTAACGAAACGAAAGCAAAAAGTTTCGATAAAATTTTGAAAAATAGATTTAGCTATCTAAATTTGTTTTGAAAAATAAATTTATTGGTTTCGTAAAGTAATTTAAAAATATAAATGAAAAGAGATTTATTAATTCAAAATATCGCAGATGAAAAAAAAGTCTGGGATATGGTAGTAATCGGTGGCGGTGCCACAGGACTTGGTGTAGCTCTCGACGCTGCATTAAGAGGATATCAGGTAGCTCTGTTCGAACAGGATGACTTTGCCAAAGGGACATCAAGCAGGAGCACCAAACTTGTTCACGGAGGGGTGAGATATCTTCAAAAAGGGGATGTTGCTCTTGTAAGAGAGGCTCTTCACGAAAGAGGACGCCTGCGTAAGAACGCTCCTCACCTCGTAAAAGATCAATCTTTTGTAATCCCTAACTATTCACATCTCGATAATTTTATTTATACTTGTGGTCTTACTTTGTATGATATGTTATCGTGGGGTGGATTGAGTCTTGGAAGATCGCTCTTTATACCGAAAAAAAGAACAATGAAGTGTCTGCCTTCCATTAAAGGGAAAGGACTTAAAGGTGGTGTAATATACCACGACGGACAGTTCGACGACTCAAGATTAGCTGTAAATATTGCACAATCGTGCATAGAGAACGGAGGTACAGCGATTAATCATATGAGAGTCTCATCTATGCTTCACTCTGCGACAGGTAATGTATCAGGAGTCGTTGCCGAGGATCTGGAGACAGGAAAGAGTTATAAAATTAATGCGAAATCGGTAATAAATGCAACCGGAGTATTTGTAGATGATATTATGCAGATGGATGCTCCTTCGCAACATCATATGGTTAAGCCGAGTCAGGGGATTCACCTTGTATTCGACAAATCATTCCTTAACAGCGAATATGCTCTGATGATTCCAAAAACATCGGACGGAAGGGTACTATTTGCAGTTCCATGGTATGACAAGGTTGTGGTAGGTACTACAGATATCGTAAGAGAGAAGGCCGAACTGGAACCTAAACCGCTGGAGGAGGAGATTGACTTTATTATGAGTACTGCCGGACTCTATATGTCCAAAACACCTCAGAAGAGTGATATCCTTTCGGTATTTGCAGGTCAGAGACCTCTTGCCGCTCCAAAAAAAGAGGGAAAGAGTACCAAGGAGATTTCAAGAAGTCATAAAATATTGGTTTCGGAAAATAATCTGATAACAATTACCGGAGGTAAATGGACAACATATCGTAGAATGGCCGAGGATACAGTTGATAAGGCAATAGAACTCAACCTTATTCCGGAAAAGAGATGTGTTACCAAGAACTTCAAAATTCACGGGTACATTCAAAAACCGGACAGAAGCAAACATCTGCACGTTTATGGATCGGATGAGGCTGCTATCGTAAATCTTATGAAGAGCGATAAAAAATACGCCGCTAAGATTCACCCTAAATATGAGTATACGGCTGCAGAGGTTGTTTGGGCTGCAAGGGAAGAGATGGCAAGGAATATCGAAGATGTTCTAGCCAGAAGGGTAAGACTTCTGTTCCTCGACGCAAAAGCTGCAATTGAAGCTGCTCCTGTTGTTGCCGAACTTATGGCAGCAGAGCTCAATTACGACAAGAGCTGGGCAGATAATCAGGTTGCTCAGTTCACTGCTATGGCAAAGAACTACTTATTAAGCTAAAAGAATATGTTTAAATTTTTCAACCCACCGGCTCCAAAGCCATTAATAGATGAAAAGAAGATCGATTCTGTTTATAAATCGATGCGATTCAAAGTTTTTCTAGGTGCATTCCTAGGATATGCAGGTTACTATCTTGTGAGAAAGAATCTCTCTCTTGCAATGCCTGGCATGATCCAGAGTGTGGAGGACGGAGGTCTTGGATATACTAAGTTGCAATTGGGTATAGCTTTATCGGCTATATCCATTGCATACGCATTCAGTAAGTTTTTAATGGGAGCACTATCCGACAGGTCAGATGCCAGAAAGTTTCTGACCGTCGGTTTACTACTCTCGGCAATTCTTATGATGTCTGTCGGACTCTTTCCATTTGCCACAAGTTCGGTAGCTGTTATTTTCCTGTTTATGCTGCTGATAGGTTGGCTTTCTGGAATGGGATGGCCCCCGTGCGGCCGGATAATGGTCCACTGGTTCTCCCAGAATGAACGCAGTTTCAAGATGTCCATTTGGAATACATCACATACCATAGGAAGCGGACTCATGGCAAATTTAGCTGCTGTGGGTACTCTTGTTTTAGGAGGGTTCTTTATGGTAGATGTTGGAGGAACGATGGTGAGCCAAAGCTGGAAAGCAGTCTTTGTCTTTCCTTCAATTGTTGCTGCAATAATTGCCGTTATTTGCTGGTGGCTATTGAGAGACACTCCGCAATCTTGTGGATTGCCCCCGGTGGAGCAGTACAGAAACGACTATACTGTTAAAAAAGATAGCAATGAGGGGAAGAAGATTCCTTTTAAAGTTCTGTTTATGGAGTATATCTTCAAAAACAGGGTTTTGTGGCTCATTGCGTTTGCAAACGCTTTCGTTTATCTTGTGAGATACGGAATCGGTGACTGGTCGGCAACATATCTGCAGGAGAATGGAATCCTCGATTCTGCACAGAGTAAGATGGCTTTTGCTCTGCATAACTATGCAGGTGTACCCGGAACAATTCTGGGAGGTTTTATATCTGCCAAATTCTTCAAAGGCAGATGCGCACCGGCCAATGTTATCTACATGATTCTGGTTCTCTTCTCGGTTTTACTTTACTGGAAAGCGACACCTGTTGCTGAGTACCTTACTCACATATTCGGAGGGAATATGGCAGATGTGAGAGTTATTGTAGTTTTTGCATCTCTCATTGCTGTAGGATTCTTCATTTACGGTCCAGTTGCACTAATCGGTGTTCAGGCTGTGAATCTGGTTCCTAAGAACGCTGCAGGAACAGCTGCGGGGTTTGTAGGCCTCTTCGGATATCTGATTGGTGATGCTTTATTATCTAAGATGCTTGTGGGAGCTCTCGCAAGTAGCGCCTCGCTTGGATGGAATGCAACATTCTGGTTGATGATATTTGCAAGTATTGCAGCAGCAATACTCTCTGCTACAACATGGAAGAGAGAGAAGGCTGCTCTTGTAAAGGCATAAATTATAAAATAAAAATTAAACTAAATATTTAAAACTAACTAACTAATTACTAACGCTATGGGAATAAAAACATTTCTGAAAGGTACTCTTTCCCTGGTTGTGCTTATGATGCTCTCAGTGCATCTGCTTGCTCAAACTCAGGTATCGGGTATTGTTTATGAAGCGGACGGTAAAACTCCTTTTACAGGTGTATCTGTGTCAATTAAAGGTACAACCAAAGGGACATCTACCGATCTGGACGGTAAATACACTCTGTCGGCAAAACCAACAGATATTCTTATTTACCAGTTCCTTGGATATGAAACACAAGAGATTGCTGTGGGAAAACAGGCCAAGATCAATGTGATCATGAAAGAGGCCGCTCAGAACCTTGAGGGTATCGTCGTTACCGCTCTCGGTATGAAACGTGAAGAGAAGGCACTCGGTTACGCAACATCTAAAGTTGCCAACGAGGATCTTACCAATGTAGTATCAAACAACTGGCTCAACGCAATGTCGGGCAAAGTTGCCGGTCTTAACCTGGACGGTGCGGCAACAGGTCCCGGAGGATCGGTAAGGGTAACTCTTCGCGGAGAGTCTTCACTTAACCTATCTAACGGATCGGCGCTTTTTGTTGTTGATGGTGTACCTGTAAATTCAAGTATGACATCAAGTAACAACGGTGGTGCAGCATATAACACAACTGACGCTCCTGTTGACTACGGTAACGGAGCAGCAGATATCAACCCTGAAGATGTTGAGTCCGTAACAGTTCTAAAAGGTCCAGCAGCTACTGCGCTATATGGATCCAGAGCAGGTAACGGAGCAATTATCATTACAACAAAATCGGGTAAGAAAGATAAGGGACTTGGTATTACACTGAGCTCTTCGGTCTCTTTTGAAAAAGCGGGTTACTGGCCTGAATTCCAAAAAGAGTACGGTACAGGTCTTACCAGTCAGAAGTACTATTCATTTTACGGTCCAGGAAGCGATTCAGGCGGACTGGTTGCAACATATCCCGATGGTACAGCTGTGTCAAGAAACCACAGCCGTTATGCATTCGGACCAAAATATGAGGGACAATATTTCTATCAGTACCAATCAAGAAACTGGGAAACAAATGAGTACACTCCACTTCTTTGGGAGTATGCAGATGGTTGGTACAAAGGTATGTTTGAAACAGGTGTTACATTTAACAACACTCTCTCAATTGAGAGCAATAACGGAGAGGGTCGTTCAATTCGCCTCTCTATTACCGATTTCAGACAAGACTGGATCCTTCCGAACACTCCTCAGAGCCGTCAGACTATCTCTTTCTCTGCTAATCAGGATGTAAACAAACACATCAAATTAAGCTCGAAGATCAACTACTTCAGAAGAGATAGCGACAACATTCCTACAACCGGTTACGGTACAGCATCTCCAATGTATGAAATTGCATGGAACCCTGTAACAACCGATGTTAAATGGTATTATGATGAATATATAAAAGGTAGAATTAACGGCGGTGCCGATAAAACAAACCTTAACTACGAAAACGATAACCCATATATGTCTCTTTATGAGCAGGTAAATACTCTGGACAGAGACAGAATTTACGGTAATATCGTTATGGATATTGAATTTGCAAAGAATCTTACCCTGATGCTTCGTACAGGTCTCGATAACAACAGAGAGTTCCGTACACAAAGGAAACCTTACCTCTCAACAGGTTCGTTACAGGGATTCTACAGAGAGCAGACAATTGCCGAACTCGAAATGAACCACGACTTCCTTTTGAAGTATGATAAAGAGTTTGGTAAATTTAATGCAAACCTCTCATTGGGTGGAAACAGTATGCACTGGGAGTATTACTCAAATCAATCTACTGCCGATAAGCTCGCTGTTGAAGGACAGTATATGCTTGCAAACTCGGTTGACCCTCTCACAGTTTATGTTAACAAGAAAGAGAAGGCTGTAAACAGTCTCTACGGAATGTTGCAGCTATCATACAATAACTATCTCTTCCTTGATATCACCGGACGTAACGACTGGTCGAGCACACTTCCTAAGGGTAACAACTCATATTTCTACCCTGCTTTCTCATTGAGCGCCGTTATTACAGAGATGACCAATATTAAAAAGAGCCTTCCTTGGCTCGATATGTTAAAGGTAAGAGCATCTTGGGCAAACGTAGGTAACGATACCGATCCTTACACCGTTGACCAGTACTATTCGAATACTGACTTTACTGGAGGAGTAGTTCTTCCTGGAAGCGTTTCAAATGAGAATCTTAAACCAGAAAATGTTGAGAGTACAGAAATGGGTATCGAAATGAAGATGTTCAAAAACAGAATCAGCTTCGATGCTACCTACTACGTTGCAAACTCTACAAACCAAATTATCAGCGTACCGACCGACTATATTACAGGAGGTTCGTCAAGGGTAATCAATGCAGGTCACATCCGCAATCAGGGTCTTGAGCTTGCTGCTAGATTTCAGCCTGTCAAGAATAAGAAATTCCGCTGGGATATCAATATGAACTGGTCTACAAACAAAAATAAAGTTCTCGAACTTGCTCCTGGTGTAGACAGCTGGATTATCTCAACAGGTCCGAGAGGTTATGTTAAGGCAACCGTTGGCGGAAGTCTGGGTGACCTTTACGGAACAGGTCTTGTTAAAGCGCCTAAAGGTGCTACAGTAACTATCGACGGAAAGAGTGTTGACGTTTCGGGATGGGATATTGTAGATAAAACAAACGGAGAACCTATAAAATCTTCTGAATATAAACTTATCGGCAATGTACAGCCTAAATGGAAAGCTGGTATGACTCATTCGATTTCATATAAGAGCTTCAAACTGGATATGGCATTCTCTGCTCAGTGGAAGGGTATGGCGTACTCATCTACCAACTTCCTTTTGAGTTATCAAGGTAAGCTTACGAACTCACTCTACGGACGTTACGACGGTCTTGTTCACAAAGGTGTAAATGTTGCAACCGTTAACGGTGAGACAGTTTACACTATGAATAACACTATCACTACAGATGTAGTAAACTACTACAGAAATATAATCTGGCACAGGGACAATATGGAGTACAATACATTCAGCACAACTTTCCTCAAATTTAAAGAGGCAAGACTAACCTATGATATGCCTAAGAAGCTTGTCTCTAAGATAAAAGGTATTCAGGGTGTGAGCGTGGGAGTATTTGCAACCAACATATTCTGTATTACACACTTCCCTCAATATGATCCGGAAATTGCAACAATGAACGGTTCACTTATTACAAAAGGTTTCGAAACTCTTGCATATCCAATGACAAGAACCTACGGAGCCAATATTAAACTTCAATTTTAACGGGAGGAACAACGATGAAAAAATTATATAAATATATCATTACACTGGCTCTCGCTGCATCTCTCGCTCCGTCGTGTACATCAAATTTCGACGAGATAAATAAAGACCCTAACAGGTATGTGTTCGGATCTATCTCCCCTTACGCTCTTATAGAGAATATCATCTATACCGGAACCTGGGGTTACCAGTACAGAGGATGGCGTTTTGCTGGAGAACTGATGCAGTATACAGTTGAGACCGGTTCAACAACTGAGTTCAAATATTTCTACTTTGCAGCTACTGAGTATCAAAATGCATGGACACACCACGCAAGATGGGCATCCAATGCCGATCATATGGCCGAACTGGCACGTGCTCAGGGCGATAATAATGCAGAGGCAATTGCTCTGACAATGAAGGCGATGTATATATCATGCCTTACAGATCTTTTCGGAGACATCCCTTATACAGATGCTTTCAAATCGAGAACAGAGGGAAATGTTACTCCTGCTTTTGATTCGCAAAAGAGCGTATATGAAGCTATGCTG
>JAFIHK010000014.1 GCA_017848635.1 Bacteroidales bacterium
AACTCATACCGCCCACACAGCTCTTTGCAAGGAATGACGCCCGAAGAAGCAGAAAATGAATGCATCCAAAACCCCGAATTTTCTACTTTTGAACTGTCCGTAAATTGGGAGTAGGTCAACTCATAAAAAACACCCCAAATGTTGTGTCCAACTTTTGGGGTGCAGTTCACCGAGCGTGGGCTATTTTTTATATCTCCTTTGTCAAGCAAGCTTGACCGGACCTGTCAGACAGGCCCCCTCCGGGTAGTTGCCTCCCTTTGGTCGGCGAGCCCTGTGTGGGGGGCCATCAAAGAAAAAGCCCGGCGCTCTTCGAGCGTGGGCTATTTTTATATCTCCTTTGTCAAGCAAGCTTGACCGGAGATATAAAAATAGCCCATTGCTTACGCAACGGGCTTTTTCTTTGGGTGGAAGATGGGGTTCGAACCCACGACCTCTAGTGCCACAAACTAGCGCTCTAACCAGCTGAGCTACGACCACCGTGTATTTTGGGAGGGCAAAAGTACAACATTTTTTTGAATTTACGATAGAAGTGGCGAAATTTTTTGTAATGAATGGGAAAAAAGAGGATGGAATCCCGGGGAAAAAATCTATGCCCCTTGTTCGGATTGGGATGCAGAGTCAGTGTTATTTAGCATTTGAAAATAGTTTTGCCCGAAAGTTGTTTTTTTTTCCTTTGGAAGATAGATTTTTAATATCTTTACGCCCTCTTTTAAAACGGTGAACTTTCCACCGTTTAAGAGGTTAAATAGTTAAGTTAAAGTTAATAGTTATGGCTCGTGAAATTAAATTCTCTCTGTTATACAGAGATATGTGGCAATCGTCGGGAAAATATGTGCCGATGGTTCATCAATTAAAGGAGATTGCTCCTGTAATTATCGACATGGGATGTTTTGACCGTGTTGAAACAAACGGTGGTGCTTTCGAACAGGTAAATCTTCTGTTCGGAGAAAACCCTAATAAAGCAGTTCGTGAATGGACAGCACCTTTCAACAAGGTAGGCATCCAGACACATATGCTCGAAAGAGGCTTGAATGCACTAAGGATGAATCCGGTACCTGCAGATGTAAGAAAACTTATGTACAAAGTTAAAGCGAAACAAGGAACAAATATTTCGCGCTCATTCTGCGGTCTTAACGATCCACGAAACCTCAAGGCATCGGTTGAATATGCCAAAGAGGGCGGAATGATTTCACAGGTTGCTCTAAGTATCACATCATCTCCAATTCATACAGTAGAGTACTATATGAACATTGTTGATCAGGTTGTTGAACACGGATGCGACGAAATCTGCCTTAAGGACATGGCCGGTATCGGAAGACCTGCCTTCCTCGGCCGATTAACCAAAGCTATCAAGGATAAATATCCACATATCGTAGTTGAGTACCACGGTCACTCAGGCCCAGGTTTTTCAGTTGCTTCGATGCTTGAGGTAGCCAGAGCAGGCGCCGAATACATCGACGTTGCGATGGAGCCGCTGGCTTGGGGAATGGTTCACCCCGATGTTATCACAATTCAGGCAATGCTCAAAGATGCCGGATTCCTTGTAAAGGATATCAACATGGAGGCATATATGGAGGCACGCCGCCTTACTCAGACCTATATCGACGATTTTCTCGGATATTTCATTGATCCGGGCAACAAGGTGAGCACCTCTCTGCTTGTAGGCTGCGGTCTGCCCGGAGGTATGATGGGCTCAATGATGGCCGACCTTAAGGGATTCCAGGGTGCAATTAACATGTCGCTCCGCAATCAGGGAAAGAAAGAGCTTGCACTGAACGAACTGGTAGTAATGCTATTCCAGGAGGTTGAATATGTATGGCCTAAGTTGGGATACCCACCGCTGGTAACTCCATTCAGCCAATATGTTAAAAACATTGCTCTTATGAACCTTATGCATATGCTTAAAGGCGAGCCTCGTTGGAGCACTATCGATAAAGACACATGGAATATGATTCTGGGCAAAGCAGGTAAACTTCCGGGCGAACTTGCTCCTGAGATTATCAAACTTGCAAAGGATAAGGGAATGGAGTTCTACACCGGCGATCCTCAGGCTGCCTTCCCGGATGAACTTGACAAGTTCCGCAAAGAGATGAAGGAACTTAACTGGGATTTCGGACAAGACGACGAAGAGCTTTTCGAATTTGCAATGCACGAAAGGCAATATCGCGACTACAAGAGTGGTGTGGCAAAACAACGCTTCCAGCAAGAACTCGAACAAGCAAAAGCAAAAGCTGGCGCACCAATCATTATTACCCGTCCGGTTATCGAAATGCCAAAAGTGGATGTAGAGGCAGTTATGGCCAAATACCCGGATGCCAAACCGGTTCAGGCACCTGCAAAGGGCCAGGTAATCTGGGAGTACGACAGAGCAGACGGAGACTCTGTGGCACCTGCTGTCGGAACCGCTGTTAAAGAGGGCGAAACAGTTTGCTTCGTTCAGGCATACTACGGAATGGAGGAGGTTAAAGCCAACTTCTCAGGAAAGCTTATCCAAATCAACACCAAGCAGGGTGAAAGAGTAGAAAAGGGCGAAATAATAGCATTTATTGGCTAAAAGCAGATATTTTCTACTACTACATAAGAGAGGGGGCATATCGCTCCCTCTTTTTTATTATTGAAGAGCCGTCGGAATAGCCCGATCCGAAGAGGAAGAAGGCAGATTGAAGTAAACAGATAAAAGCAGGCAGATAAAAAAAGAGAGCCCCTTTTGAGAACTCCCTTTACATGTGACCCCGGAGGGATTCAAACCCCCGACCTTCAGAACCGGAATCTGACGTTCTATTCAGCTGAACTACGAGGCCCGAACGGGGCACAAAGGTACGAATTTTCAAATAGATTAAAAAATGTATATTTGCGAAGTACTTTAACCAGATAATATATGAAAGCATTTGTATTTCCGGGCCAGGGAGCTCAATTCAAAGGGATGGGTAAAGAGCTGTATGACAGCAACCCTAAAGCAAAAGAGCTGTTCGAGAAGGCCAATGAAATTCTTGGATTCAGAATCACCGACATAATGTTCGAGGGAAGTGACGAAGAACTTAAGCAGACCAAGGTAACACAACCTGCTATATTCACACACTCTGTGGTTTTGGCTAAATGTATCGAAGATTTTAACCCCGATATGGTCGCAGGCCACTCTCTGGGAGAGTTCTCGGCACTTGTAGCCGTAGGCGCAATGACCTTCGAAGACGGATTAAGACTTGTATCTGCCAGAGCAAAGGCAATGCAGAAAGCATGTGAGATGAATCCATCCTCAATGGCAGCCATTCTTGGGCTCGAAGATAAGATTGTAGAGGATATTTGTGAAAAAATTGAGGGCGTAGTAGTGCCTGCTAACTACAACTCACCCGGGCAGATAGTAATCTCCGGAGAGAATGAGGCAGTAAAAGTTGCCTGTGAAAAACTGAAAGAGGCAGGTGCAAAGAGAGCGCTTCTCCTCCCAGTCGGCGGTGCATTCCACTCTCCATTGATGGAGCCCGCAAGAGTAGAGCTTGCAGCCGCAATTGAAAATACAACAATTACAAAACCGGTTTGCCCTGTTTACCAAAACATAGATGCAAAACCGCATAGCGATCCCTCCGAAATTAAACTGAACCTGATAGCTCAACTTACCGGTTCGGTAAAATGGAGTCACAGCGTCGAAAATATGTGGGCAGATGGTGCAAAAGAGTTCGTTGAACTAGGCCCGGGTAGTGTTCTACAGGGGCTAGTTAAGAAAATTGCTCCCGAAGCAATTACATCCGGGAAGCAGTAAACGGAAAGCAGTAAAACTAATTGGATTGGTTAAGTCCTGCGGTATAATTAAAAAGCCGCAGGGCATCCTCTTTTAATTTCAGGTTTAATTTGTTAGCTTTTATAAACTCGTCGATATCTGCCCTCCTTTTAGGATAGAGATCGCCGAGATTCTTTTTATTAAACTGCTTAAGTTTGAAGGAGGAGGTAACCAGATATAGACTCTCCTTATAGCTGAAATTATATCGTGTAGGTGTTCCAACATCGAATGTTTTGCCTGATAGAGTCACCATATTAACGGTTGTAATAGAGGCATTCTCTCCGGATGCACCATAGGCACCTGTCTTTGCTTCATTGGCTAGCTTAAGCAACTTACCCATTGCAAGAGAGATATTACCGTCGGAAGTCAGAATGTGGTAATATTGACCATCAATTTTCCAGAATATATTCCTGCCGATAACTGCCGATTCAATATCCGCCTCATTCGACAGGGTAATTGTATCCTTGCCTCCGATTATGGCCTGAATAGCCTGCTTCATTACATTTACATTGTATAGAGAGCGGAATGTGGATCCGTCTTTAAGCTTAATCACCCCCTCCTGAAATTGAGGAAGAAAGAAGTACCTCTTTTTGAACAGCTCACCTTCGAGAATTTTGCCATCCTTCAATACAACTGTCTGATTTTGTGCAGATACTGAACAAAAAGTCAACGACAGAAGTGCTAATGCGAGTAAAAAATTTAGTGATTTTTTCATAACCTGTTATTGCCCATAAAATTAGAAATAATATTGGATATATTGAAAAAATTGTATTACTTTTGAACATTAGAATTAAGATGAATAGTTATATCCCGACATCAACTGATATCCTATCGGAAACAGAGTGTTTTTCGATAAAACCTTTGGATTCAAAGGTTTTGTCGTACAGGATGGTATAACATACTTATATTGCTGGAGGTGTTTATTACATCTTCGGCTTTTTTGTTTTTTAGAGAACTATTTTTTTATATAATATTTCAAAAACACAAGCTATGGCAAAAGAGAAAAAATTTATTACCTGTGACGGTAACTATGCCGCAGCGCACGTCGCCTATATGTTCAGCGAACTTGCCGCAATATATCCTATTACACCTTCGTCAACTATGGCGGAATATGTAGACGAGTGGTCAGCTTTCGGCAAAAAGAACCTATGGGGAGAGACTGTGAAGGTTGTGGAGATGCAGAGTGAGGGTGGTGCAGCAGGTGCTGTTCACGGGTCACTCCAGGCGGGTGTATTAACAACTACATTTACCGCATCGCAGGGGCTTCTGCTCATGATTCCGAATATGTACAAGATTGCGGGTGAGATGCTGCCGACAGTATTCCACGTATCCGCAAGAACACTTGCAAGTCAGGCTCTCTCAATCTTTGGGGATCACTACGATGTTATGAGTGCAAGACAAACAGGCTTCGCATTCCTGGCCTCGGCCAGCGCTCAGGAGGCTCTGGATCTGGGAGCAGTTGCACACCTTTCGACTCTAAAATCGAGAATACCATTTGTTCACTTCTTCGACGGATTCCGTACATCGCACGAAATCTCAAAAATCGAAGACATAGATCCTGAAGCGCTCAAGGCAAAGATCAGCAAGAAATCGCTGACCGCCTTCCGTCAAAAGGCTCTTAATCCTAACGCTCCCGTAACGAGAGGTACCGCACAGAATCCCGATGTGTTCTTCCAGGCACGCGAAGCATCCAATCCTTTTTACGATGCCGTTCCGGATATCGTAGCAAGATATATGGGTGAAATCAGCGAAATGACAGGAAGACACTATCTGCCTTTCGATTTCTATGGTGACCCTGATGCCGAAAACATAATTATTGCAATGGGTTCTGTTACCGAAACAATTATGGAGGTGGTGGACCATCTCAGAGAGAAGGGAGAGAAGGTAGGCCTTCTTACAGTTAGATTATACAGACCATTTTCGGCCAAGTACTTCCTGAGAGTTCTGCCTAAGAGTGTTAAACGAATTGCAGTTCTCGACAGAACAAAAGAGCCGGGCGCTGTTGGTGAACCGCTCTATCTCGATGTAAAATCGGTTCTTGCTACCGAAAAGGGTGCTAAAGCTCCTCTTGTAGTGGGCGGAAGATATGGACTCTCTTCAAAGGATACTACTCCAGCTCAAATTGTTGCAGTTTTTGAGAACCTTAAAATGAAAGAGCCTAAAAACGGTTTCACAATAGGTATCGTAGATGATGTAAGCTTTAAGTCACTTCCTGTTAAAGAGGACCTTAATCTTGCAAAGCCAGGCACAATCGAATGTAAGTTTTACGGACTTGGTTCCGACGGAACTGTTGGTGCCAACAAGAATACAATCAAGATTATCGGGGAGACGACTCCTAAATATTGTCAGGCATACTTCGATTACGATTCGAAGAAGTCCGGCGGATACACTTGTTCTCACCTCCGCTTCGGAGACAACCCAATCAAGTCGCCATACCTGGTATCGCAACCTGACTTTGTTGCTTGCCACGTATCTGCCTACCTCAATAAATATGATGTTTTAAAGGGAATTAAGAAAAAGGGTACATTCCTGCTGAACTCTCTCTGGTCTACAGAGGAGACTGTTGCCAAACTTCCCGATTTTATCAAGGCTACAATTGCCAAAAAAGAGCTCAATTTCTATATAATCAATGCAACTCAGATTGCCGAGGAGATCGGTCTTGGAAACAGAACCAATACAATTCTCCAGAGTGCATTCTTTAAGATTGCAGATGTTATTCCATTCGAGCAGGCTGTTAAGGAGATGAAGAAGGCTATCGAGAAATCGTACGGCAAGAAGGGTGAGAAGGTTCTCAATATGAACTATGCAGCTGTGGACAGAGGAACAGAGTATGTGAAGGTAGAGGTTCCTTGTGAATGGAAAAACCTCACTGCCAAATTCAAACCATCTTCTTTCGATCGTCTTGCACCGGATTGGGTTAGAAATGTTGCCGATGTGGTAAACTCACAAAACGGAAACGAACTTCCTGTAAGTGCATTTATGCATCTTGAGGACGGAACTATCCCTAGCGGCACTGCAGCTTTCGAAAAGAGGGGTGTTGCCGTTACTGTTCCTGAATGGCAGGCAGAGAACTGTATTCAGTGTAACCAGTGCGCATATGTGTGCCCTCACGCAGCTATCCGCCCATTCCTTATGAACGAGGAGGAGCAGTCTAAAGCTCCTGCCGGAATCAAGAGAGTTAAAGGAAACGGTCCTTTCAAAGAGTACTCTTTCACAATTCAGGTGACTCCTATGGACTGTACAGGCTGCGGCAACTGTGCCGATGTGTGCCCTGCCAAGGAGAAGGCTCTTGTTATGAAACCTCTAGATACTCAGGTTCACGAGCAGCCTAATTTTGATTATCTGCACTCAGTTGTAGGTTACAAAGATACCGTTCAGAATAAAACACAAAATGTTAAGAATTCACAATTCTCACAACCTCTGTTCGAGTTCTCAGGAGCTTGTGCAGGTTGCGGGGAGACTCCTTATATCAAGGCTATCACTCAGCTGTTCGGGGACAGAATGATGATTGCCAACGCTACTGGTTGTTCATCAATCTTTGGCGGATCATTCCCTGCATCTCCATACACTACAAACAAGAACGGACAAGGACCATCATGGGCAAACTCGCTTTTTGAAGACAATGCCGAGTTCGGTCTTGGAATGCATTTAGGTTCGGAGAGAGTTCGCGACAGAGTCGCTAAACTCATGAATGATGGCCAGTCTTGTGATTGCTGCACCTCGGAAATGAAGGCACTCTTTGCAGAGTGGGTTTCAAACAGAGACAAGGCAGACGCAACACGAGAGATCGCGGACAAGCTGATCCCTATGATGGAGAGCTGCAGTTGTGACATCTGCAAGGAGCTGCTTATACTTAAGGACTATCTGGTAGTACGTTCTCAGTGGATATTCGGAGGCGACGGATGGGCTTACGACATCGGATATGGCGGACTTGACCACGTTCTCGCTTCGGGCAGCAATGTAAATGTGCTCGTTCTGGATACAGAAGTTTACTCTAATACCGGCGGACAATCTTCAAAATCTACTCCTGTAGGTGCGGTTGCTAAATTCGCTACTTCGGGTAAGAGAATTCGCAAGAAAGATCTGGGAATGATGGCTATGAGCTATGGTTATGTATATGTTGCACAGGTTGCAATGGGTGCAAACCACAATCAGTTCTTCAATGTGCTTAAAGAGGCAGAGGCTTATGACGGTCCATCTCTCATAATCGCTTATGCACCATGTATCTCTCACGGTCTTACATCCGGCATGGGAGCCTCTCAGAAAGAGGAGAAAAAAGCGGTTGAGAGCGGATATTGGCATCTGTACAGATTCAATCCTATGCTTGAAGCAGAGGGCAAGAATCCATTTACTCTGGACAGCAAGGAGCCTGACTGGAGCAAGTTCCAGGACTTCCTTAAGGGAGAGGTTCGTTACACATCTCTGACCAAGATGTTCCCTAAGGAGGCAGAGGAGCTGTTCCTTCTCACCGAAGAGTTTGCTAAATGGCGATACGCTCAGTATAAGAGACTTGCCGGTCAACAATAGTTATCACTAAGCATAATTATATTAATATTGGGGAGAGTTTAGACTCTCCCTTTTTTTTATATCTTTGATACATGAAAAATTTCATTGTACGAAACGAATTTGCAATCATCATTTTCACGTTCACTCTGCTGAGGCTCATCGCTGCTTTATTTATGGGGCTTATGCCTCAGGATGCGTACTATACATACTACTCCGAAAATCTTGCCCTCTCCTATTTCGACCATCCGCCGATGGTTGCATATATGATATGGCTCTTCACCTCGATTTTCGGCAAGAGCCTCTTTGTGCTCCATCTTGCAGATTTTACCGTAACCGCAGCCACCCTGATTCTCTCGTATATCTTTATTAAAAGAATCGTACCTAAGGAT
>JAFIHK010000001.1 GCA_017848635.1 Bacteroidales bacterium
AACTCTCTATTCGTCTGGCCGGCCATAGAGGTGTTCTCTTGGGCCCTTCTTAAAAGATATGGCAGAACCCTGTTTACCGGTGCGTAGGGAATATACTTGCATACATTGTAGCCTTCGGCAGCCATATTGTAAGATATGTTGTCGCTCATACCGAAGAGTTGCGATGAGTAAATGCGTTCGTCGTTCCTGTTGAGTCCCTTTTTGTCGATTAACTCCGCAAGATATTGGTTACTCCTGTAGTTGTGGGTTCCGTTAAACATCTCGAAGTCCTCAATGTGCTCAACTGTGAAGGCAAGTGCGGCATCATAAAGAGAGTCAGTATCTGCCTTAGTATCGCAGATAGGTGACGGATATCCGCGTTCAGCTGCAAGCCTGCGCTCCTCTTCCATATATGCACCTCTTACAAACTTAACCCCTGCTATGTAACCGTACTGTTTTGTATCTTCGTGTATCCACTTAAGATAGTCCAGCCTGTCTTTACGGTACATTTGAAGAGTCTGGAATACAATTGCACGCTTTTTATTGTGGCGGCGCATTCCCTCTTCGGCAAGTTGATCGTAGAGCGGCTGACATGTAAAGTCTTCGGCGTCAACCAATATTCGAACTCCGTACTCCGCTGCTTTATCCAGAAGGGAGTTAAACTTCTCCTTAAATGAGTCATACTCCTTCTGCTCCTCGGGTGTAGGAGTATATGCAGGTTTCTCAACCGGTTTTCCATCGGGGCCTACCTGATCGGTATGGTTAAACATCTTTCTTGCAAGGGCTTCGCAGATTTCGGGATCGATAAGACCGCTTGGTTTGAATACTGTGTACGCTATCTGTGGATGGTCCTTAGCAAACTCAATCGATTTGAGTGTCTCATTGTACATATTGTCAATATCTGCCTTGGTTCCACCCCCCTCAGCAGAGTAATCGAGCACCGATTTGATATTGAATCGTGCCAGGTTCTCCATTGTCTTAATACAGCTTTCAAGCTGTTCTCCTCCCACAAATTGCTTATAAAGAGTTGGTTTCACAGCCCAGGCAAGTGGAAAATGTACTTTTCGTGCAACATTTACAAATCCCTTAAAGAAGGTAACTACTCCCTGATATTTCATCATGCTGAAGAGCAGATAGGCATTATAGAGCTCGTATTGAGATTTACTCGAAAATGCCTTTTGAGTATTATTGAAGTCTAACATATTTATTATTAAGTATTAAGTTGCACGTTGAAACTTTTTTTGTGGCACAAAAATGTTTGTGGCGCAAACATTTTTGTGCCACAACTTTTTCTTCGCTGTTAACAAATTTATAAACAATTTGGTAAAGTTGTAAGTCTCTGCCAGGTTTTTTATAATAATATTTTTAGAAGTGCGCCGAGTTGATGACAAAATGAAAATTGATCTACTTTTTATAATTCACTAATTTGGCGGTTACATCTCTGTTTTTATATCTATATTTGTAACTTAATGTAGTTCATTATAGAATGGAAATATTTATTATACTCGGGTTAATTTTACTTAACGGACTCTTTTCGATGGCTGAGATTGCGCTGGTATCTGCACGCAAAGCAAGGCTTGAGGCCGATGTAAAAAAAGGAAGCAGTGGTGCTAAAGCAGCTCTCAATTTGGCTAATGAACCCGATAAATTTCTTTCGACGGTACAGATTGGAATCACCCTGATAGGTATTCTTACAGGTTTATATTCAGGTAAAGCATTTAGCTCCGACTTTGCTGAAATTATCGCAAAAGTTGGATTTTTGGCTCAATATGCTCAGGCTATCTCAACCACACTTATAGTTGTTGTTGTCACTTACCTGACAATTGTTTTCGGAGAGTTGGTTCCTAAGCGTTTGGGATTGAGCCTGTCGGAAAGGGTTGCAAGGCATGTTGCCCAACCTATGTTGCTTTTATCCAAGATAATGACCCCTATTGTTTCGCTTCTTTCGGCCAGCACATCTCTGGTAATCAAAGCATTGGGGATCAAAGACAGTGAAGATAAAGTGACTGAAGAGGAGATTAAGAGTTTAGTCAAGGAGGGGCTTGATTCAGGTGAGGTTCAGGAGGTTGAACACGAGATTGTAGGAAGGGTATTTAATCTTGGCGACAGAGATATCGACTCGATTATGACCCATAGGAACGACTTTGTTTGGCTGGATATGGGCGATGACAAACCGGCTATTCGTGAAAAGGTTATGAATGATATTCACGATGTCTATCCTGTAAAGTCCGGAAGTACAGATGAGTTGTCCGGAGTGGTCTATTTGAAGGATCTCTTCGGACAGATAGATTGTGGAGAATTTTCTCTGGAGAGCATTGTTCATCCGGCGCTGTATCTGCCCGATAATAAGAGTGTTTACGGAGCTCTTGAATATTTCCGTGAAAATGGTGTAAAGTATAGCTTTGTAACCGACGAGTTTGGCGATGTTAAAGGGATTGTTACCCTTACCGATATTATGGAGGCTGTTGTCGGTGAAGTCACTGATGTTGATGAGGAGAGAGATATAATAGTGCGCGAAGATGGCTCGCTTCTTGTCGATGGTCAGTGCTCTTTCTACAGTCTGCTGGAGCATGTGGGTATGGAAGACCTTTATAACGAACACGATTATAATACATTGAGCGGCCTAATTCTCGACCTTCTTGAACATATCCCGGAGGCAGGAGAGAAGACCGAATGGAATGGGCTCACTATCGAAATTCTGGATATGGATGGTGCCCGCATCGATAAGGTTCTGGTAAGTAAAATTTAAGTTGTGGCACAAAAATGTTTGTGGCACAAACATTTTTGTGCCACAACTTTTTGTGTGTGTCTGTGTCGTCTCCAAAAGGGCAACTTATGTCGAGTTGCCCTTTTTGTATACGCCTTAATATCTGCCAATTAAACATTTTTGTGCCACAAAAATGTTTAATTATTATTGCAAAATGGTGGTATATAGATTATTGTACCTAATTTTATTCTTATGAGATTGGTCAACAAAACTTAATAACTTATACTAAGAACATTACTTATGAAAAAACTTCTATTTTTGGCAGCAGTAATAATATCTGCCCAGCAAATATCGGCACAGGAGTGCGATATGTTTATTCCTCTAAGACCCGGTGCAGAACTCTCCTACGCTTACTATAATAAACCCGGAGTAGTTGAATCTACAGCCAAGACTACAATCCTCGAAAAGAGCTCTATTCCCGGGGGTGTTAATGTTAAGCTTAATACCGAGGCATTTGACAAGGATGGGAAATCGGTTGTAAAATTCGACTATAATATGAAGTGTCAAAATGGTGTATTCTACGTAGATATGAGGAGTATGCTGGCAAATATGGATGTTAAGGATATAAGCAATTTCTCTGTGGAATCAAAAGATCTGCAGTTTCCTTCAAGGATGTCTGCCGGGCAGATTC
This sequence comes from Bacteroidales bacterium, assembly GCA_017848635.1. Lineage (GTDB taxonomy): Bacteria > Bacteroidota > Bacteroidia > Bacteroidales > UBA932 > JAFIHK01. The sequence continues at coordinate 3,378 of JAFIHK010000001.1, forward strand.
TTAGTGATGCTTCACTTTTGATGAAGATGTCTGCCGGATTTATGACAATGAGTATTACGGTAGATATTATTAATAGAAAAGTTGAGTCTGTGGAGACTATCACAACTCCTGCCGGCACTTTTGAATGTTATAAAATAACATACGACTCCAACTCAAAAGTGTTAATGATAAAGACCCAGAATCATATAGTTGAATGGTATGCTAAAAATGTCGGACTTGTCAGGTCAGAATCTTACGACAAAAAGGGTAAGCTTACCAATATTACCGAACTTACTTCGCTGAAATAGATTTGTGGCACAAAAATGTTTGTGGCACAAACATTTTTGTGCCACAACTTAGCTGTCTCTGTACTCCGAAGGGGTGAGGCCGGTATGTCTTTTGAAATATTTGCCGAAAAATGATTGTGATGGAAAGTTGAGTTCGTAGGTGATCTCCTTTATGGTGAGAGTCGATGACCTGAGCAGTGCTTTGGCTTCCAGTATTACAGCATCGTTAATCCAATCTATCGCAGATTTGCCTGAGGCCTCTTTAATAAGTTTCGACATATATTTAGGACTCATAAAGAGGTTATCTGCATAAAATTTAACCGATCGTTCTCTGCGGAAGTTAGCGCTCACCAGCTCGAGGAATCTTCCGGTAAGCTCCTGATTCTTTGTGATAGAATCTTTATCCAGAGGTTTGTGATACATAGGACCAAGCCCATAGAAGAGAGCTAATGTAAGATGTTTTACAACCTCTAGCCTGTATGGATGTTCTGTCATCTGCACAGTGCGGCGCATGAGGAAGAAGTATTGATTTAATGCCTTATACGACTGATCGTCAAGTGGAAGAACGGGATCGTTTATGAGTGACAGGAACATCGGGATGGAGTTTTTCAGGTTCAACTCCTCTATAAAGTTTTTCGACATTACTATGCACAACCCCTCGAAATCCTCGGTTTTACTCTCCTGTTGAATAAACTGATCTGGAAGAAGAATCAGAATACTTTTGGGTCTGGTTGTAAACCGGTTCATATTTATATATCCCGTAGAGTATCCGCTGATACAAATTACGGCAACCACCATATCCAGCTTGAATGGTTTACCCGGTGCGGAATTAAAGGAGATATCTTCGACCAGAATAAAGTCATCATTCAGAGAGACCAGATTCTTGCCTTTATCGATTTCCAAACGCCAGTTATATGGGGGTGTCCCTTTTCTCATAAATTTGTTTCAACAATTATACTATTTTTGGAAATATTTTCCAATTCTGAAATTTTCAAATCGTATATAATACAATGAATATAGATTCCGAAGATAGCTCTAAAGCGGGAATCGAAAGTGCTCCCGCAAGTTATGGTCAATCGAGCAAAGAGGAGTACATTTCCCGTATCAACAGAGTTATGGATTATATCGGCAACAATCTTAACGGGCAGATAGATTTATCTGTCATGGCAGATATTGCTTCGTTCTCCCCATACCATTTCCACAGAATTTTCTCCTATATTGTCGGTGAGACTCCAAACAACTTTGTTATGAGAATCAGGCTGGAACGAGCCGCTCAACTTCTGCAGGACTCTCCTAAACTATCAATCTTGGATATATCTGCTAAATGCGGATTTATAAATATCTCTTCGTTCAGCAGAGCATTCAGAGGCTATTTCGGAATGAGCGCCAGCAGCTTCCGCACACAGGAGAAGGCGATTTTTGTTAAGAATGGTATTAGATATAGCAAGAATTGCAAAGCGATTAGCAAGATTGGAAAAAATCCCCAACGCATTAGTGATCAATTTTGCAGTGTCGAACTTAAACAACTATTAATTATGGACACAAAAATTGAGATCAAGCAGATGCCGCAGTTTAATCTTATCTACTGCAGACACATGGGAGCATTCAACAAAATCGGACAGGCTTATGAAAGGCTCTTCAAATGGGCAATTCCAAGAGGACTTGTAAAACCCGGAACGCAGACTCTGACTCTTTATCATGACGACCCTTCTATTACTGCGATCGAGAAGGTTCGCCAGGATGCAAGTATTATCGTTGAGGGAGATGTTAAGGTAGAGGGAGAGATAGGCAAATCGGTAGTAAAGGCGGGGAAATATGCCGTCGGCCGGTTCGAGATTGGTGAGACTGAATTTGAAGAGGCCTGGAACACAATGTGCGCCTGGTTTACCGAGAGCGGATACCAGCCCGCCGACGGCCCGACTTATGAACTCTACCACAACGACTTCAGCGAACATCCCGAACACAAATTCATAGTGGATATCTGCATACCTGTGAAGCCATTGTAGTGAAGCCACGTAGTGCAGCCGCGTAGTTAATCCGCTGTAGTACAGCCGCGTAGTGCAGATTCTTACTTAATCTTACAAATTAATTATTCGTATTGTTTAAGCGAATTGGCTTTGCAAGTTGATTAATTTGAAAGATATCGAATCAATACAAAAGTGGAAGCCGTTATTAGTGAAAGTTGTCATTTTTTATGGCTTCCACTCGAGTATTCCCTCTACAGGGTTCTCGTTTCGATACTTCTCAAACTCCATATAACTCCGCACTCCCCCATCTATCACAGCACGGTAATATTCAATACCCATAATCTTCTCATCATCTGGGGTTTCATATTTAAGGCGTAAAATTGCCTCCCTAACTTCCGGAGTTAACCTTGCCTGAATCCTGTTGGCCACATCTTCGAAATAGCCGTCGTACCGTGAGCCCTTCAGAATATGGATCATATCGATATGCCACATCTGCCCTCCAACATCCTGAAACCATGCATGCCACTCTAGACAAGCATCCTCTTCGTTCAAAAGGTTCGAGTACTCTACTCGTTTAATCGAAGGGTGCTCAGCTATCCTGGCAACTGCGGCAAAACTATCTGCAACACTCAGCGAATCGGTATATATATGAAGGTCGATATCGCAATGTTTTACCATAAGCCCTAGCTTGAGCGACCCTATCAGGTTCACTTTAGCACCGAAACTCTCCCAGATATCGATTACTCTGGTTTCTTTGATTATCTCCCAGGCACGTTGCTGGTTCCTTTGAGAAAGTTCAACTATTTTCTCCATATATTTTCAAATTGGGGCGCAAAGTTAAAACTTAAATAGATTATCTTTACATCGATATTCAAAAAAATGTCGGTTGTACAATGGTTATTAAAGTTGATGAAAACATCGAGCTTAGGCAGATGGAGATCTCCGATTCGGGAGAGATTTTCCGGTTGATTGACTCTCAGAGGGAGTATCTGGGCAGATGGTTGCCTTTCGTTGAGTACACAAAGGGTGTTTCAGATACCGAAAAGTTCGTGGAGTCTATTGTGAATGCGTCTGATGATAGATTCGAGCTTGTGTTTACAATACGGAAATCGGGGGAATTTATAGGGTTGATCGGCTTTAAGGATACGGACAGAATAAATAAAAAGAGCGAGATCGGATATTGGCTCTCAGAGAGGGAGCAGAGACAGGGAATCATAACAAAATCGGTATCTGCACTTTGCCAATACGCATTCGGCAAACTGGATATAAACAGGATTCAAATTAAGTGCGCCGCAGGCAATATAGCCAGCAAAAATGTTCCGAAGAGATTGGGCTTTCTCCTGGAGGGTGTTGAGAGAGAGGGAGAGCTTTTAACCGGTAATGTTTTCACAGACTTGGAGATATATAGCAAACTCAGGTCGGATTTAAATAACAGATAGTTTATGCAGGATATTTTAAACGGACGATGCGGTTGGTGCAAGAGCGACGAACTCTATGTAAAATACCACGATAGTGAGTGGGGCAAATTGGTAACAGACGATAAGGTTCTTTTTGAGTTTCTTGTTCTTGAGAGTGCTCAGGCTGGATTAAGCTGGATTACAATTCTCAGGAAACGTGAAGGTTATCGCAAAGCTTTCTGTGATTTCGACGCGGTTAAAGTTGCGCAGATGGGTGATGCTGACATTGAAAGGCTATCCAAATTCGAAGGAATTGTAAGGAACAGGCTTAAAATCGGTGCCGCAATTTCAAATGCCCGTCTCTTTCTGGAGATTCAAAAGGAGTTTGGAAGTTTCTACAACTACACACTCTCATTCTTTCCTGAAAAGAAGCCTATTGTAAACAATTTTACATCTCTGAGCGAGATCCCGGTCTCCTCCCCTCAGTCAGATGCAATGAGCAGTGATATGAAGAAACGCGGTTTTAAATTCTTCGGCACCACTATCTGCTATGCTCATCTTCAGGCTACAGGTTTTATAAACGATCACCTGAAAGATTGCATCTGCCGATAAGCTTTGAAATTATACAACTATGAAGATTAAGCATATTGTAATCATTGTTCCTCCGATGACCTCCATCCTCGATGTGGCGGGTCCGCTTGAGGTGTTCTCAAAAACAGCGGAGTACATTAAAGAGTATCTTCCAGCAGTTGAGGAGTCGTATGCAACTCATATTATATCAACCAATTCATCAAATATTCTCAATACAACTTCCGGTCTTCCGATTGTTTGCGAAGGAGGTCTGGAATCGATTAATTATGAGATTGATACCATTCTGTTTGCTGGAAAGGGTGAGTATAACCCAAAGGATCTGGCAGTAAAGCCTGTTCTGGAGTGGCTAAAAGCTAATGCAGATAGTATTCGCAGGATTGGTTCTATCTGCGCCGGCACCTTTCTGTTGGCTGAAGCTGGCCTGCTTGACGGCAAAAGAGCAACCTCGCACTGGAGGGTATGCGACAGATTAGCAATGCAATATCCAAATGTAAAAGTTGAAAAAGATCCTATCTTCATTAAGGACGGAAATATATACACATCTGCCGGGATATCTACCGGAATGGATCTTTCGCTTGCTTTAGTCGAAGAGGATTTTGGGAGGGAGGTTGCTGTGATGATCGCAAGAATTCTGGTATTGTATCTGAAAAGGCCCGGTAATCAGTCGCAATTCAGCAATATTTTAATGCATCAGAGTGTCGACCACGAGCCGATTCAGGCAATTCACTCCTGGATCTTAAATCACCTGGACGAGCAACTTTCGGTAGAGATTCTGGCTGAAAAGGCAAATATGAGCCCACGTAATTTTGCCCGTGTTTTTTTGCGGGAAACCGGTATAACTCCGGCCAAATATATTGAAAAAATGCGTCTGGAATCTGCCCGGAGAAGGCTGGAAGAGACTCAGTTAACTATTGATGAGATATCTAATGAGTGTGGTATAGGTAGTGCAGATAGGCTACGCCGCCTATTTTTGCGGCATTTGAAGACTACGCCCGGCGATTACCGAAGAAACTTTGCATCTGCCGTCATATAAAAAACTTACCGGAATTTTAACAAAACTCCGATAAGTATTTTCCCGGTTTTAATATAGGACTATAAATTGCCCAGATAGGCAGCTGTACGGATCATCTGAGAAACGAAAGACATTTCGTTGTCGTACCATGAGACTGTTTTTACCAGTTGTTTACCCCCTGCAGTTACTATCTTTGTCTGAGTTGCATCAAAGAGGGAGCCGTAGTTAATTCCTATAATATCCGAAGAGACAATCGGGTCTTCGTTATAACCGTAGGATTCGTTAGACTCAGCCTTCATTATAGTGTTTACCTCTTCTACTGTAACCTCTCTCTCCAGAATCGTGAAGAGTTCAACAACAGAGCCTGAGTGAACAGGAACTCGCTGCGATGAACCGTCGAGCTTTCCTTTTAATTCAGGGATTACCAGCCCGATAGCCTTTGCTGCACCGGTTGTGTAAGGTACTATACTATCTGCTGCGGAGCGCGATTTACGATAATTTACTTTTGGATCGGGAGTATCCATCAGTGGCTGAGAGTTTGTATAGGCATGAATAGTAGTCATTTGTCCGGCAACAATTCCAAAATGATCGTTCAACACCTTTGCCATAGGGGCCAGACAATTGGTCGTGCACGATGCACAGCTTATCAGTTTGTCTTCTCTATTGAGCAGGTTATGATTTACATTATAGACTATTGTCTTAACATCTTTGTCGGAAGGAGCAGAAACAATCACTCTCTTTGCTCCGGCGTTAAGGTGGGCAGATGCTTTTTCGCGTGATTCGAAAATTCCGGTACACTCCAGAACTATGTCTATACCGAGCTCTCCCCAGGGCAACTTATTAGGGTCTCTCTCAGCAGATACTTTGATTGTTTTACCATCTACAATAAGAGAATCTTCGGTGTGTCCGATTTCGTGTTTAAATGTTCCCTGAATTGAGTCATATTTCAATAAATAGGCAAGCATTGAAGGAGCACTCAGATCATTTACAGCTACAACCTCTAACTGGTTGTTGTTTGCAATTTCGCGGAAAGCCAGACGTCCTATCCGGCCAAATCCATTAATAGCGACTTTAATCATAACTTTTTGAGTTTAGTAATACATTATTATTACGCCGCAAAATTACGAACCTTATTCGTTGTCTGAAATGACAACTTTCAGTCATTTTCTGCCATAAACGAAAAGTAAATTGTTAAAAAGAGATGCCAATGATTCTGATGGTGAGGTTAGTTGCCTGGATTTGGTAGCATTTATCAAATCAGATTGTATTGATGTTACAGAAAATTCAGAAGAACTTTTTCGCCGCTCACCTGGGGGCCTTTGCATGAAAAGCTATTACCCTTAATGTGCTGCTGGGTTGTTTTCGGGCATGATTTTGCACGATTTAGCCTGTTTC
>JAFIHK010000130.1 GCA_017848635.1 Bacteroidales bacterium
ATGCTGTGCTACATCCATTACTAGTTGAATATCCATTTGAATAAGATCGACCAAATCAACTGCCTTATGAATTTATTCGATTAGATCCTCGATATATAAGGTATCCATATTGAATGATTTTGTATTTTTGTCTGGTTAATCAGCAAATTTAACTCTTTTTTCGATGCGTTTTTTTATTTATCTCACCTTTAATGGCGCTGCTTACAACGGATGGCAGATTCAGACCGACAAACCATCGGTGCAACAGACGCTTGAGAGAGCCCTCTCGCTCTATACAGGAGAGAAAATTGCGGTTACCGGAGCCGGACGGACAGATTCTGGAGTTCATGCAATTGACTATGTCGCACATTTCGATTCAGAATACCCGTTGTCGGATGGAGAACCACAGAGGCATATTTACAAATTAAATGCCATTTTGCCTCACGACATAGCTGTCTCAAAAATTGTCAGGGTAAATGACAACGCGCACGCACGCTTCGATGCTCTTTCAAGAAAATATAAATACTATATACACCTGGAGAAAGATCCATTTTCCGACAAAACATCACACTTTTTCCATTACAGAGCAGATATTGACTCGATGAACATCGCTTGCGAATATTTAATTGGAGAGCAGGATTTTACAAGTATGGCGAAACTTCATTCAGATACTAAAACCAACATTTGCAAGGTCACCTATGCCCAATGGGAATCAATATCGGACGATAAACTATGTTTTACCATTGTGGCAGACAGGTTTCTGAGAAATATGGTAAGGGCGATTGTTGGCTCACTTCTTGAAGTAGGAAGAGGCAAAGAACAAGCCGAATGGATAAGGGAGGTTCTTCTGGCAAAAAACAGATGCGCTGCAGGTGGATCAGTACCAGCTAAGGCACTTTTTTTGTGCGAAATAGTATATCCCGATAGTTGTTTTGAAATATAATAAATTACAAAAATATGATATTCAATTTATTGCTAATGTCAGCACAGGAGAGCGGCCAGGTAATCGCTCAAAGCCTTCCTCAAAAAGAGGAGATATCTTTTTCATTAATCGATATGGCCATAAAAGGCGGTTGGGTTATGATTCCTATAGCTCTACTCTCTGTTTTTGCTATCTATCTGTTCGGAGAGAGATGGTGGGCTATTAGAAAAGCCTCACAAATAGATCAGAATTTCATGAAGAATATTCACGAATACATCCACGAGGGAAAGATTAAGGCGGCCATTAATCTCTGCCAGTCACAACAGACCCCTATAGCACGACTTATTGAGAAGGGAATTGAGAGAATCGGCCGGCCACTTAATGATATACAGGCGGCTGTCGAAAATATGGGAAACGTTGAGGTTGCCAGATTGGAGAAGGGACTCCCTTTTTTAGCCACAATTGCAGGAGGTGCACCAATGTTGGGGTTTCTGGGAACCGTTATGGGTATGATCCAGGCATTCTACAATATGTCACAGGCAGGGAACAATATTGACATAACTCTGCTTTCAGGCGGTATCTACACTGCAATGGTTACTACTGTTGCGGGGTTGGTCGTAGGTATTATGGCATATTTCGGATATAACTACCTTGTTGCAAGAATTGACGATATAGTTTATCAAATGGAGAGCAATACCATAGAGTTTATGGATCTTCTTCACGAGCCCGCTAAAACCAAATAGTTATGGCAATAAGACGCAGAGCTAAAGTTGAACCTTCGTTCAGCATGTCATCAATGACCGATATTGTGTTTTTGTTACTTATCTTTTTTCTTGTAACATCAACCCTGGTCAATCCGAATGCGCTTAAACTTCTGTTGCCAAAGAGCAGCAACCAGGTTTCGGCTAAACCTACCGTTACGGTCTCTATAAAACACTATCTGCCTCAAAACACATTCACATATCACATAAACGGAAGTTCGGCACCGGTACCTTTCGATAAAATCGAGGAGATGGTTGTAAATGAACTTAAAGATAGCGAGGATCCAACCATATCGCTCCATGTAGATAAAACCGTTCCAATGGAGCAGGTGGTTAGTGTAATGAATATTGCAAAGAGAAATCAATATAAGATTATTCTGGCTACAGCACCGGAATAGGATATTAAAAAAACATCTTATTAAACTATGCCAGGTCGGGGAGAGAAAAGATTTGAAGAGAAAAGAGCCCTACATTTCGGGGTTTATCTCACTGTAGGGGTACATATCCTGCTTGTTTTTATATTAGCCTTTTCGGGGTTTGAAAAGATTTTTCCACCCCCGGTGGAAAACGGCATTGTTATAGATTATTCGCAGTATGTGCCCGAACCAAAACCGATAGAGGTAAAGAGCGGGAGCGAACCCAGGTCAGAAAATCCAAAGCCGGAAGATGAAATAAGACTCGTCCAGAGGTCAAAATCTGCAATAGTTGGAAAGAGCCCGAATAAAGGGGCGGAATCTACAATGGGGAATAAGGGTGATGTCGACAAATTCGAAGCTCAGAGAAAAAAAGTGATCGATAGAAGAGCTCTCTTCCCTTCGGAGAATAATGGAGACTCTACCGCTCCACAAGTGGCTTCGAAAATAAGCAAATCTCTATCTGCCGGCCACCCCGATGGAAATACCGAAGTCGGAAGTACAGAGGGAGTGCCTTCTGCAAGACTGGCCGGTCGCTCACTTATGGGTAATCTGCCCGAACCTGAATATCTTGTAAATAAATCCGGAAAAGTTGTCGTTAAGATAATGGTGGATCAATATGGAAAGGTTGTTAATGCTATTCCAGGAGTAAGCGGCACAACTGTTCAGGACAGAGTCTTGTGGAATGCTGCCAAGGAGGCTGCTCTTAAAGCGAGGTTCAATATCAGCTCCTCAGCTCCCGGAGTGCAGGAGGGTACAATTACATATATTTTCAAATTAAAATAGTAGCGAAGACTCTATTCGTATCTCAGAGCTTCTATCGGATCCAGTTTTGAGGCTCTAACTGCAGGTATATACCCCGATGCAACACTTACAGCAAGACATACAAGTACACCGCAGAACATCCATAACCAAGGCATTACAAAAGGGGTTTTCATTATAACTGCTGTCAGATTTCCTACAGCGATTCCCAGAATAATTCCGATTATTCCTCCCAGTTGCCCTATCACAATTGACTCAAAAAGAAACTGTTGTTTAATGGTTTTGGAATTTGCTCCCAACGCCTTTCTCGTACCGATCTCCCTTGTCCTCTCTTTTACCGATACAAGCATAATGTTCATAAGTCCTACCGCTGCTCCCAGCAGTGTTATAGCTCCGATTACAAAAGCGGCTATAGTGACTATTGACAATATGTTCATCAGATCCTCCATCATAGCATCCGATTTGGTTATCCTGAAATCGGACACATCGATAGGACTTAATCTTCTAACTCCGCGGAATACCTGCTCAGCACTCTCGATTGCCTCCTGCCTGTTTATTCCCGGTTTTGGTATAACACCAATTGTATAATATGTATTATCACTGAGGAACGAATTTCTTGCATTTGTCATCGTTATCCAAACCTCATTATCGGAGCCACCGGTCAGCGTAGAACCCTGACTCTCGAGAACACCTGTAACTTCATATCTAATAGCACCTACCGATATAATCTTTCCAAGAGCCTCCGAAGTCCCGAATAGAGTCTTTTTAATGTTTGACCCTATTATACATACGAATGCAGGAGACTCCATGTCTCTCTTATTGAACACCCTACCCTTTTCAAGTTTGGATCCTACAAATTGCATATAGCTCTCATCTACTGCTCTTACTCTGATTGTAGGATTTGTCTTTGCAGATCCGTATTTTATTGTGGCATTGTTAAGAGCATTTGCGAAAATTGTTGTGACCGAAGGCACATCATATAATTCAGTAAAAGCTTTAGCCTGTGAATAAGAGATATTTCTTTTATTTATGACTCTGACCTTTCTGTCACCCGACTGAACATCGGAAAATAGAGACCGGATTGTAAATGAGTTTGTACCCATCTTGCCAAAGTTGTCATTCACCAACGCCTTGAGAGAATCTGTAGCAGTAAGGATACCGACTAGCGAAGTTATACCTATTGCAATA
>JAFIHK010000131.1 GCA_017848635.1 Bacteroidales bacterium
ATACTCCTTAACATGAGCACTGTTCGCACCATGTCTGCCATTTGGCTTTGCCTTTGAGTAATCGGTAACACCAAGCTGAACACTCGGATAATCATCGGTATAAGCCCAGGAACTTTTACCGGTTATCATCTCCCACCACACTCCAATATATTTAACAGGCTTAATCCAGGATACATCTTCTATTCTGCAAGGTTCGTTCAGATTTAGAGTCATATTGGAAGCCAGAATGTCACGAGCATCTCCGCTTACAATTATTGTTCTCCATGGCGATGTACATGGTGCCTGCAGATGCCCCTTGTTCCCCTGAGCATCAGGTGTGAGCCACGACTCAAAGAGAAGGTTTTTGTCATCCAGATTCAGGTGCATACAAGAGTAATCAACAAGTGCAGCTTCGTGCAGATTAATATAGATTCCGTCGTCTGTTTTCATCATAAGTGCGGTCTGTACACCGGTAGGGGAGAATGGTGTCTGTGACGCATTCGGGGTTATTGCCTTAGGCATCAGAGAGCGAATCTCCGAAAGACGCGACGTTGTATAGTCATACTCTTGTGTGTCGTAATCGCCTGGTATCCAGTACGCAGTATGATCTCCTGTCATCGCAAACTGAGTATGCTCCTCTTTTATTACAAAATATGTAAGATTTTTTTGTTTAGGAAACTCGTATCTGAAGCCGAGGCCATCGTTAAATAACCTGAATCTCAACGAGATCTGCCTGTCTGTAGATTTTTGATAAAGAACCACATAGAGTTCATTATAGTTGTTCCTGATCTCCTTAGTCTGGCCCCATACAGGTTTCCATGTCTCGTCAAAAGAGCTCTGTTCCGATTTTACTATCTCAAATCCGCTGTAAAGATCTGTTTTAGTGTTGTTTTCGGAGCTGTTCGCGATTGCGGGTGCAAAATCGTCAAAACTTCTCTTAACTCCTTCAGGTGCGAGCTCCAGCCCAAGCTTGCTTGGTTTTATAACTGGTTTGCCCTTGAAAGAGAGGGTGTAAACAGGGTTCCCCTGGGGTGAGAGAGAGAGTACCATCTCAAAATTACCGTCGGGAGATTTTAATGTCTGGGCAGATATCTCTGTTGTCTGGAGATATGTGATTGTCAATCCTGCCAGAAGCATTAAAAGTAGTTTTTTAGGGGTAAAATTCATGTTATCTGTGTTTGTTTGTTACTAATACTTCTCATTTTAGCTCAAGGATATATATACCCTTGGAAGGTATCGTAAATTTGTCGTTCAAAGAGATAATCCGGCCAGTGGTTACATCAACTCCCTCCCGGGAGGTGCCTGTAACCTCTCTGTACCTGGAGGGATCTATGAGCATTGGTCTGTTTTCGCCGTTTAATACAACGAGAACTCTGCTCTCATCCTTCACCCTTCCGTAAATATAACAGTTGAAATTATAGTCGTCGGGAGCGTAATGGATAAGATCACCATCAGTTACTGCCTTACATCCTGCTCTCCATTTGAGAAGCCCGGATAAATAGTTAAAAGCCTCATTCTGAAAAGTCGATCTTTCACTCCTGTTAAAAAGATTAACCTTATCCTCCCTCCATCCTCCCGGGAAATCTTTTCTCAAAAGGCCGTCCCCCTCACTCTTCTCACCATACATAAGAATTTCGGATCCATAGTAGATCTGAGGTATTCCTCTGGTAGTAAGAATTAGTCCGAATGCCTGTTTGAATCTGTCGAGAGAATTTTCACCACTCTTTGTGAATCGACTTACATCGTGATTGTCAAGGAACGTGAGAATATTTCTCCAGTCACTGTAAAGAAAATCCTGAGCGATAACCTCATAAACTTTACGAAGAGCGAAACGCTTGCTTGTATCTGCAGGAAATGCATCTGCGCAGGCAAGCATAAGGTTAAAGTCCATTACAGTCTTTAGATTTGTCTCTCTTGGATTTACTTTCGATTTTTGTTGCCACCAAGGCAATGTGTACCACGATTCTCCTACAATATTGAAATTTGGATACTCTTCGGTGACTCTTCTGCACCACTCCGAAAGAAAATCAAAATCGGCATATGGGTGAGTATCGTGTCTTATTCCGTCTATTTGTGAGTACTCAATCCACCAGATACTGTTCTGAATCAGATAGTCGGCCAAAAGGGGATTTCTCTGGTTCAGATCGGGCATTGCTTCAACAAACCATCCATCGGTCATCGCCCTCCTTTCCGATTCAGGTGCGTGAATATCTGCAACTGCGAATGAGTTATGGGAGGTTGATACAAAACCATCCTGGTGATTCAACCAATCACTGCAGGGCAGATTTTTCATCCACCAATGGTAGCTGCCGCAATGATTAAAGATCATATCCATAACCATTTTCATCCCGCTTTTATGTATCTCTCCGATAAGTTTTTTGTAATCTTCATTTGATCCAAAGCGACGGTCAACATTATAGTAATCGGTTGTTGCGTAACCGTGATATGAGCGATATCGGTTTTCAGGCATTTTGTTCTCAAGAACAGGGTTAAGCCAGATTGCAGTCACGCCAAGACTCTTCATATAGTCAAGGTGTTTCTCGATACCTGCAAAATCACCTCCGTGCCGTGCAAATGGCTCCATTCTGTCGGAGAGGTCCTCCCCCCAGTTATCGTTTTCAGGATCTCCGTTGGCGAAGCGGTCAGGCATAATCAGATACAATACATCTGCCTGACTGAATCCGCGGGCTCCAGCCATTACCTCCCGTTTAAGCAGTTCGTACTCTCTGGTAAGGTTGATGTTTTTGCCGGTTATATTTATTTTTAGTGTCCCAGGTTTAGCCTTATTTGAAACATTCAGATATATAAATAGATAGTCATTGTTTTCGCATTTTGCCACTCTTTCCAACTTAACTCCGCGGTATGGCTCTATCCTGACATCACCCTTGCCTATTTCACTACCGTAAATCATTATCTGAAGAGTAGTATTTTTCATGCCAACCCACCAGAATGGAGGTTCAACCCTTGAAATCTCAGCAGCAGGGAGATCTGCCCAGAGTGCGGTAAATAATAAAACTGAAATTATTAATCTTTTCATTGTTCTATATATAATCTGTATTCACCCGGTGCCAAGGTAATACTGGATTCGGATGATGTTGTGGTAACTGTTCCTCCTGTGAAATAATCCTTCCAGGTTGCAGACTTGCCGAAATTAACGCTTCGGGTTACAGGAACAACATCGAAGTTTGCCATTGACACTGCATTTTTGTTATTTCCCATAAGTGTTACGCTCTTAAAGTTATTTCTAAGATCAACCATATACTCTGAAGTTGCAAAAGCAGCCTCATCTCTTCTCAGTTTAAGCATTTTTGAGTATACGTCGAACAGCGCTTTTCTTTCGGGAACATCATAATAGTCCCATCTTACAGGTTTTTTGTCAAGTCTGCCATCCTCCATAGATGAGCCCAGTTTATAGTCATATCCAAGCTCACCGAACTGCCATAACATTTTAGGACCGGGAATTGAAAAAAGAATAACACAGGCCGCCTTTGCTCTTTCAAGCCCTACCGGCAGATCCCTGACATTATATCCTGTTACGCTCTTCCCATACAGCTCGTTTTTATACATTATTCTCTCCTCATCGTGGCTCTCCATATATGATACGAGATTAGGCACATTCCACCCCCTCTGTTTGTATGAAGCCCAGGATATATCCCCTTTGAGAGAGGATCCGCTCTGCTCTTCGCCCCATCCCATAGTTGCTTCGTTCATACTGTAGTTAATGTTGCCCCAAAGCAATATTCCCGATTCGGCAAGTACCTTCTCTTCACTGTTATCGGCCAGATGTTCAAAAATAATAATAGCATCACTCCTCCTTTTTCTTATCTCTCCTGCCATCCTTGTGAGAATATTTATTCTGGCTGCATCGTACTGCTGTCCGTCACCCGGAGTGTTTGTGAATCCTTTTGTAAAATCGAACCGAAAACCATCAATCTTATACTCCTTAATCCAGTATGAGCATACACTGTCCACAAATGCTTTTGTGAACCTACTTTCGTGATTAAAGTCATACCCCCAGGAGTAGGATGTGTTTGGCGATGTTACGTTATACCATGGATTATCGGAAGAGACTTTACTGCCATTCATATACAATTTTACAAGGGGACTCTCTCCATAGCTATGGTTGAGTACCATGTCCATTATGACTGCAATTCCGTTCTTATGGCACTCATCTATAAACGACTTGTAGTCGTTAGGTGTGCCGTAGGCCTTGTCAGCAGCAAAATAAAATGATGGGTTATAGCCCCAGCTGTTATTTCCCTCAAACTCACTGAAGGGCATCAACTCAATTGCATTTACACCAAGACTCTTGATGTAAGGGATTTTATCCTTAACCCCGTTGATTGTTCCGCTTGAAGTGTAATCCCTTATCAGAATCTCATAAATATTTAGTCTCTCTTTATTGGTTACCGTGAAGGATGGAACACTCCAGTTAAAGTTGTCTATCCCGGTTGAGACTGTCATGGCGATTCCTGTTGTTTTACCGTCGGGGTAGGGTATGAGTGACGGATAAACAGATAACGGGATCTCTCTGTCGTAAACTGGATCGGATATCTTGCCGGCATATGGATCGGCTATTCTGATTGTATTGTCTATGAGGTATTGGCATATATACTCCTTTCCCGGAGTCAGATTTCCAATCTTTATCCAGAATCTGTCACCGCTCTTTTTCATTCTGTAACTCTCCGAAACGCTCCAGTTATTGAAGTCTCCTATAAGGTAAACACTACCTTTGTTAGGGGCGAAGAGAACAAAAGCCAGAGAGTCGTTTCCGATTCTAGTTATACCATCGCGGTATTTTAGTACATAATTATCACCTCCAGGAGTAGGGTTGTTACTCTTCTGACAAGATGTAATTATGCTAATAATGAGGAGAGTATATAAGATGACTCGTTGCATAATTGTATTGAAAAGATAGGTGAACAGCCTAACCAAATGGGGCTGTTCACCTATGATTGAACTATTCTATTGTACCGGTACCGGCGTTAAAGTCAAGAGTAATAACCTTACCGGCTGCTACATTAGCCCTCTCCTGATCGCCTCCGTTACCACGGTACTCGATCTTGCCGTTGAGAACTACAAATTCCATTCTCCACCAGTCACCGCCTATCGATGAAGCAGTTGAGTTTGCATACAGACGAAGCTCGCCTGCGGCGGTTGTGGTGATTCTCATCTTGTTACCAACTACCGAAAGTGGATATTGTCCTGTATTCCAGCCTCCGAAACAGTTGCCCATTCCATAAACCTTTGCAGGTTCGATTGTTATCTTGCTCACTGTGTAGTCAACATATACAATGTACATTCCGGCTGCAGGAACAAATGCATTTCCATCGTGTGTTGTGAATCCGACATCGGTTCCCAGACTAAAGAAATCCCCGCTCCAGGCCTTTTGATTGCACCACTTGAATCCGTTAGAAGGGTCACTAAAGTATCTTACACACCAGAATTGCCCCTCTTTTCCATTAACAGGAGTTAGTTCAGCAATACCAGGTGAACTCCAGTTCCAGGCTCCAAATTCCGATCCTATCATATACACATGATCCGGATATAGAGGTTTGAATGCTGTGATATTGACACTTAGAGCCGATGATGATACCTCGTCGTATTTACTGCTGATTGAAGCTTTTAATGTAAAGCTTACATTGGCAGCCTGATTAGGAACGACCCCAAGTTGGATAAGTTTTTTATTCAGATCTTCCAGTTTTACATCCAGAGAGTCTCCGAATGCCGAAGATACTAAAAGGGGAGTAGCAGTACCGTAGCTCGCATATAATTTATACTCCACAGCTGCAGGTACCCCGAAATCTGCCACATTCCACTTGAATGTTGTAGAGGTTTTCAGATTTTCCAGGGTAATTACAATTGGGTTATGTGCTTTAAGAACCGGAGCAGTCACCTGATCGGCCGGAAGCACTTTGTACATATCCTGATCCTTGTCGCAGGCCGTGAAAGCAAATGCGAAAAGTGATAATAAAAGACTGATTCTCTTCATTGTGGTAGTTTTTAATAGTTAGGATTTTGTTTCAGATTCGGATTAGCCATCAGGTCCGAAGATGGTATCGGATAGATGTTGAAGTGGCTGTCAACTGAACGTCCGTTTTGAACGCCGCCTTTCCACTCCCATATATAACTACCGGTTGTAAATTTACCGTAACGTATAAGGTCGGTGCGTCTGAAGCACTCCCAGTACAACTCTCTGGCTCTCTCATCGAGTAAGAAATCGGCAGTAAGCTGGCTATCTCCAATATTTGTTGCACTGGCCCTGGTTCTGAGATCATTGATATATCCCAAAGCAACTGAGCGGGATCCACCTGTACCTCCTCTGACAACTGCTTCGGCATAGATCAGGTACATCTCTGCAAGACGGAACAGAGGAAAATCAATATCTGCAAACTCTACATCCGATCCATAAACAGGATTTGCGACAGTCGATGTAGATTTTATATTCCTGAACTTGTATGTTGCAAGACCATAAGTATACTCTTTAACGTGTTCTCCTATGGCGATATTGGCTCCGACAAACAGGAACCTCTTGTCATTTGCTTCAAACTTTTCCGAAAACTCTTTCCTTGCACGATATCCACTCCAGTTAGCATTGCTAAAGATTCCATAGTGGATCAGCTTGTTCTTATAATTTGTCTGATAGTCGCCGTTCGAACCGCAGTTAATGAGGAATGTAGTACCTCCGTAAAGACGTGTATTCTTTCCGTCGTAGTTGATTGAAAGGATCACTTCGTTGTTATTAAGGTTGTTATCGGCAAGGAACAGGTGTTCATAATTCCCTTTGAGGGTGTAACCTGCATCGATAGCTCTTTTACTGTAGGTGATAGCTTCTGTCCATTTTGGAGTACCTGTATATACCTCTGCATTCAGGTACAACCTTGCAAGAAGGGCATAAGCGGCACCTTTGTCAGCTCTTCCGTATTCGTTTGTTCTGGCAGCTTTCATGTCACTCCCGTTTGCAATGTCCAGAAGTTCGGTCTCAATATACTTAAATAGATCTGCACGGCTGATCTGTTGAGGAAGTATTCCGAATGCATCGTTTTCGGTTACAAATGGTGGATTGCCGAAAACATCCATCAGAACCCAATAGTCAAAAGCTCTTAAAAAACGAGCCTCTGCGCGGAATGATTTAATCTCATTTACCTCCTCGGTTGTGAATCCCTTTCCTGAACCGTTATCACCGGTATTTTTGAGAAATTCATTTGCATACATTATCTGCAGGATACACTTGTCATAAAGACCTATAGTGAACTTACCGTCGGGTGTAAAGTTGATATTATTAAGTTCCGGAACTCCTGAGTCATCCCACAAGCAGTGAGTCTCATCGGTAGGCATCTCCTGGTGGTTGAAGTAACAACGGAGGAAGTCTGCATTACTACCCTCGTCAAGACCTACAACGTCGGGTTTCCCCGCAGGTCCCTGGTTGCCGGACAGGGTATAGCCGGCATACACTTTTGCTACTGCAGATTTATATCCGTCAAAAGTGGAATAAACCTGTTTTGGTGTATTGTCATTTTCGGGGAATCTGTCCAGATCCTTCAAACAAGAGGTTAGACCCACAACTGATAATGACAATAGCAAAACTATATTGTAAAATCTGTACTTTTTCATATTCGTCATATTAAAAATTTAAGCTTAGTCCTAAACTGAATGTTCTCGGATTAGGATAGAAGTTATTGTCTATACCTCCTGCAATCTCCGGATCTATTCCGTTGTATTTTGTTATTGTAAATACATTCTGAATTGAGAAATTCAACTTCAGATCTGCAACTTTAGCTACCTTGCCGAAGTCGTATCCGATTTGCAGATAGTCCATCTTAAGGAAAGAGGCATTCTGAATATAGTAATCAGAGAGCAGCTGTCTTGTAAAGAATCCTGTATTATTGATATCCTTAACTGTGTTCATGAGGAAGTTGTTAGGGTTAAGGGTTTGTGAATAGTTGCCCAGGTCTGAGTTCACATTGTTGTATACATAGTTTCCGAGACTCGCTCTTAATGCTGTGGAGAGTGTCCATTTCTTGTAGGAGAAAGATGTATTGAAACCCATATATACATCGGGATTTGGTGATTTGTATTTGTAAAGGTCACCATCGTCAAGCCTGCCATTTTCATTCAGATCCGCGTAAGCCCCTTCAATAGGATTTCCGTTGATATCGTAGAGCTGCTTGTAAACATAGAATGTGTTGGGAGCGTATCCTACAGCCTGTATTTGAATAGTGTTGCTTGTACCCCCGGAGATACCTCCGACCAGTGCTCCAACATAGTCCGATTCAGGGCCGTCATTAAGTGAAAGCTTGGTTATTTCGGAGTGATTATAGGTGATATTGAATCCGAGATCCCAGCGGATATCCTTGCTGTCAATAGCAACGTATCCAAAGTTGGCTTCGATACCTTTGTTGTCCAGGCTACCGATGTTCTTTATAATTTTATTTACGAAGTTGCTTCCCATAGGGACAGGAATCTCATTCAATAGGTCGGTAGTGTGTTTGTAGTATAGGTCTATACTTCCGAAGAACTTGTTCTCATTTACACCCCAGTCGATACCGATATTGGTTGTTGCTGTCTGTTCCCATTTTCTCTGAGGGTCATATCCGTCGGGCCTCCAGAGATAGTAGAACTGATTTCCGAACTGAACTCTTGCAGTTGGATCACTATAGCCGTATTTTGCAATATGGTCATAGTTCCCGATACCATCCTGCTGGCCTGTAACACCGTATCCCAGACGAAGCTTGAGGCTTGAAAGGAAATTCACATTTTTGAGAAACTCCTCATCCTTCATTCTCCAGGCAAGAGCTACAGAAGGGAATGTCCCCCAACGATTCTCGCTTCCGAATCTTGAAGAGCCGTCACGCCTGAGAGTGGCTGTGAGCAGATATTTATTCATAAAGCTGTAGTTCAAACGTCCGAAGAACGATATCAGTGTGTTCTGTACAGTAGTAGACGGGAAGGTGGAGGCTGCGGTAATAACATTCTCCTTCGCATAATCCATCACTGCATAGCTGTATGTTGTTGTTTTCCAGTCTTGATAGGTGTAACCGGCCATTACATCAAGACGGTTATTTTCATTGAACTCTTTACTATAGTTAAAGTAGTACTCGAAAAGCAGATTCTGCTTATCCTGTTTGAACTGAGAGTACTCCCCATGCTGAGCATATTTATCAGGAGACCAAGGTTGGATATATTTATCCCCCTTTCCCTGAGAGATATCATATCCAAGATTGAGGTTCGCCCTTAACTCCGGAAGGAAGTGAAATTTATAGTCGATTTGCATATTTCCGATGCTTCTGTAAACATCTGCCTGGTCATCCTTACCATATAGTAGTGCGACCGGGTTTTTGGTAGCCAGTGTATTTACATTGCTTGTACTACCCTCCATCCAGTTCCAGTAACCGTTATAGTTATCGTAACCATCGGCTTTAACAGGTTTTGTAGGGTCCATTCTCAATGCGGCCCCGATTGCGTCACCATTACCGAAACGGCTGTGTGAGTATGTACCTTTGAGATTAACATTAACCGAAAGATGTTTATCAAACATTGTCGGAGAGAGATTAATCGAGAGAGTTCCCCTCTTCATATTGTCTGTCTTAAGAATACCATCCTGGCTTATAAAACCTCCAGAAATTCTGTAAGGGAGATATCCCTTAAAATTATCGCTGATACTGATATTATTGTCGGTTGTAAATGCTGCGCGGAAGATCTCCTTTTGCCAGTCTGTATTGGCTGTTCCGAGATATCCGACATACATCTGCTCAGTAAGAGGGTTTTTGGCAGCCTCCCTGGCTACTGCTTCGCGAAACTCATCTGAAGACATCAGTTCTACCTTTCTGGCGATTGTCGAGATTGAGTTGTTTGATGAGAAGTCAATTTTGAACTTTTGATCGGCCGATCCCTTCTTTGTTGTGATAATAATGACCCCGTTTGATGCTCTTGAACCATATATCGCAGTTGCCGAAGCATCCTTGAGAACATTCATCGATTCGATGTCATTCGGGTTGATTGTGGAGAGCGGATTGGTCATCCCGGAGATCGTACCGTTGTCGATAGGGACACCGTCGATCACAATAAGAGGGTCGTTGCTTGCATTCAGCGAGGCTCCTCCTCTGATTCTTATTCTGTTTCCGTCACCTGCACGACCTCCGTTTGAGGTAATCTGTACACCGGCGACCTTACCTGTAATTAAAGAAGCTGCGTTTGAAACAACTCCTTTTGAAAATTTTTTGGAATCAATGGCAGTGATTGAGCCGGTTAAGTCATTCTTTTTCATTGTTCCATATCCGATGACCAGCACCTCATTCAGCAGCTGGGCATCCTCTTTAAGTACAACCTGGAAAACGCTCTTGTTCATAACAGGAATCTCCTGAGTGAAGAAACCGATATATGAAATAACTATAACAGCATTTTCCGGAACGGACAGTTCGAAACGGCCATCCTGGTTGCTTACTACTCCGGTTGGGGTCCCTTTGACCACAATCGACGCTCCTGCGACCGGTATGTTCTTATCATCTGTAATGATCCCGGTTATTTTTTTGGCGTTTTGCCCCGCAAGATTTAAACTAATCATCATACATATAATAACAATGTATGAACGAGTAATTTTTTCTAAGAGATTAATTCTACATTTCATTGAATATGAAGATATTAAGTTAGGTTTATTAGTGCTAAAACAAAATTAAACAGATTTAGCTGCTGAAAATAATTTTCTAAAGCAAATCTAAATCTGTTTAAATATTAAATAATTGATAAACAATAAATAAGGTTGGGAAAAACTAACTTTTGATCAAAACCCTATCTGCCAATTTTCATAATTTGCTCCTCGAATGAGTCTCTGAAAAGTGACTTGTTTTTAAGCTTTGAACGATAGGTATATACAGTAGTGATAGAGAATCTTAAAAATAGTGCAATTTGAGAGCTGTCATTGATGCCAAGCCTTATGAGAGCAAAAATTCTAAGCTCAGTGTTCATTATCTCACCCGGTTTCGTGCTCTGCCTTTCACCTTCGGGGAAAAGTGCATTAAACTCCTCAATGAATGTGGGATAGAGGCGAAGGAAGGTCTCGTCAAAGTTTGTGAAGAAATTGGTCAATTCGTTGTTTATATATTGAGAAGACCTGAGTTCTGCATTAAGTTCGTTCATTTTTCCCTCCCTGGCATAGCGGCTAAGAGTTCTTCGGTAGTGATCGAGCTTTTCAATGTAGTGTGAGCATAGATCTATGAACTTCGCGAGATAGGTCTCTTTAACAAGGTTGGTTTCTGATAGTTTTCGGTTTACCTCCAACAGCTTGTCGTTGAGCAGATGGTATTGCTCGTTCGAGAGCTGCAGATCGTTGTTAAGCTCCTTTAGCCTCTTGTTCGTGTAGGAGAGCTCTTTTCTAATATTGGCAATCCTCTTTACATAAAGGTATATGAATGCAATTGCTAGTACAAGCAGTAGTGATAAAATGCTCACGATAAGCAGATATCTCTGAAGTTGTCTCTTCTGTTTGAGGGATTTTGCCTGATAAGCCGAGTCGATTATGGGGAAGATCTTTGTGATCTCATAAGTTCTAAACTTCGAGTTGCAAAATACCGCATCCTCCATTGATGACTGAATGCAGTGGTAAGCGTTATCGATATTACCCTCTTTGAAGAGAATCAGGGCGAGTGCCTGCATCGATGAGTTCTCTTTAACTGCATTCTTTATATCACATATTGCCGAAATTGCATAGTATCTTTTCTGCTGCTCAATATTCCCCTCTTTTTTGTATATATTGGCAAGAATACTTGCAAGAATTGCTCTGTTGTGATCCTCCTTGGTAGAGTGTGCGAGAAGATTAAGCAGAATTGCTCTCGCCTCCTTGGTTCTGTTCTCTTCTGTGAACTTTTCTGCCACCCAGAGATTGTAGTCCTGGGTCTCCGGAGTTGCGATCATCAGCAGAGAATCTGCATAGAGCCGGCTCCTCTTGTAGTAATCGTTATTCTTATCGCTGAGTGCATCTGCATAGTATCTGAAGAGTCGCTTATGGGCGTTATAGTAACTTATAAGCAGGTTTTTCGGCATTGTATCAAGCTCTCTCCTGTTTATAGTCCCGAGTAGTTGCACCGCCTCAAAAAAACGTCCGTTCTGCCAGTACATAAAGCAGAGCATCAACTTTGTGTCAATAAGAGATTGTTCGTTACCCAACCTCTTAGCAAGTGTCATGTTCTTCTCCAGGTAGAGAGTTGCCGAGTCGATCTGGTAGGCGTGATACTCATCCTGTAGCCGGTTATAGAGATTGTAGCGTTGATTGTCGGTGATGTCCGGCATCTGCAGGAGGCGTTTAATATCATAAATTCTCTGCTCCTTTGCTCTCACATACTCATCCTTCCTGCTAAGAGCGTCGAAGAGAAGAATAATTGTTGA
The DNA here is from genome assembly GCA_017848635.1 of Bacteroidales bacterium. GTDB lineage: Bacteria > Bacteroidota > Bacteroidia > Bacteroidales > UBA932 > JAFIHK01. The sequence continues at coordinate 12,361 of JAFIHK010000131.1, forward strand.
GTCCTTTTCACTCTTTGCCGAAACTTCGATGCTTAATGCAAGCACCAGAATAATTGTTGAGATAATCCTCATATAGTACCTTGAAAATAAAGTCAGTTCCTACCAAAGATAATAAATAATTAATTAATATCCCTGTATTTACGCGATATTTCAAGTTGCTTTGAACCGATCCACACTCTATGTACCTCTCCATCGCAGGAGGTGAGATTGTGTCCAGTTTTATCTCAATTAACTTTTCAAGTGAGATGAGCGATATAATAAGAAGCCATATAAAGAGTGGATTGAAAATAATATCTGCACTCTCTCCAAGCCCATAATGGAAGAAATTTATATCAATTATAAGTATCGAAAGATATTCGAAAAGTAGTACAACAATGGCCAGCAGCGTCAGGTGGTAAACCCCTTTCCATAATTTTGAAAATGAGATATCCCTTAAAAAAAATTTGGCAAGAATCACTCCCGGAAGAATTGTAAGAGCAAGCAGGAGCGATGATGTAAAATTGCTTGCAGCACTCAAAAATATTCCACTTAGCAATAGTATGGCCAGACCCCAGCAAATTATATTGAAATATCTTCTCATATCTCAAAATTAACTCATTTTTCGGCAGAGAGAGCTCCGGGCAGATAGGTTATCTGCTTAAAAGTGCTAAAAACCGGCATAATAGGGGGTTTTTTCTTATTGAGAGAGGGATTCAGCAATCAGATTTTTGCCTCTTCACAAACAAGTAAGTTAACTTTGTGTAACCAATAATTATTAAAACTACTATCTATGAAAACACTATTTATCGAAGGTGGTCAATTTGGAATGATACTTCTTACACTAGAACTCGTACTTCTTATCCTTGCAGCATGGAAGGCGCCTGCATGGGTAAAAGAGATCGGCCTCTTGGCCATTTCAACAGCTATTATATATGATGTATACGGTTACTACATAGCTTGCGATGTCATTCAGAAAGCTGGGGGGATAAG
>JAFIHK010000132.1 GCA_017848635.1 Bacteroidales bacterium
AAAGTATGAGCTTAAATTTGAACAGCCGGTGGATTATTCCGACACGAGCGGAGCAAAATTTCTGCAACGTGTATATGTAATGCACGAGGGTTATAATGCACCTGTGGTTTTTGTAACAGAGGGTTACGGTGCCGGCAATATTGAGAATCCCAGCTACAGAGAGGAGCTTTCAAGAATTCTGGGTGCTAACATAATATTTGTTGAGCACAGATATTTTCTTCAATCCACCCCATCGGGCAGAAACTGGAAATATTTAAATGCCCGGAACGAAGCAAATGATCTGCACAGGATTAGAGAGGCATTTGCATCGATCTATAAAGGGAAATGGATTGCAACAGGGATAAGCAAAGGTGGTCAGAACGCAATTATATATACGGCATTTTATCCGGCCGACGTTAATATTACTGTAGCATACGTAGCGCCTCTGTGCAGGTCTCTTGAAGATGGCCGGCACGAACCTTTTATTGCCGACAAGGTAGGCACCCCGGAGGTCCGTAAAAAAGTGCTTGATTTTCAAAAGTTACTACTCAGGAAAAGAGGCGCCTTAATGCCGCTGTTTGATTCTCTGTGTACAGCAAATAATCTGAAATTCGGGGCTGGAATGAATGAAATATATGACTATACAGTCCTTGAATACTCTTTCTCATTCTGGCAATGGGGTTATGACCCGAAGGGTATTCCTACATCTGCAGCTTCCGACAGGGATATTTTCCGTTACTGGATGAGGGTTAGCTCTCCGGACTACTTTGCAGTAGGGGGGGCAACCGAGCCATTCTATGTTCAGGCAGCTAAAGAGCTCGGATATTACGGATACGATATAAAACCGTTTAAAGGATTACTAACCATTAAAAAAAGTAAAGGCTATCTTAAGAAATTGCTTCTTCCAGAGGGTTACAGCACAGGGTTCGATAAATCTCTGTATAATATGCAAAAACGTTTTATCAAAAACACCACCAATCATATTATGTTCATCTATGGAGGCATCGATCCGTGGAGTTCTGTAGGTTTTATGAATGAACAAACATCGGGCAGTGTTGTTGTTTTTGTGGAACCACAGGGGAGCCACAGGACAAGAATCTACTCACTGCCTGAGCCGATGAAGAGCGAGGCCAGAGATATCCTGAACAGATGGCTTTCTGAATAATCACTCTCTATGTTAGAATTTAGAAGAATTGAGATATCGGACAAGATCTGGGTGGATGAGCTTTTGCAATATTCCGACTTCAGAGGGGCCGAGTATAATTTTACCAACCTTTTTATATGGGAGCCTGTCTTTGGCTCAAGAATAGGCAGATATAAAGATTTCCTCATTTTAAGATCGGGGGAGGGTGAAAACACAAGGTATCTTTTCCCGGCCGGGAAGGGCGATTACAGAGATGTTCTCAATGCTCTCAGGGATGATGCAAAAAGCAGAGGTTGCCGCCTTGCTATTATGGCCATTCCAAAGGAGATGCTCCCATTGTTAAGCGAAATCTATGGTTCCGATGTTGAATTCACACCAGCAAGGGATAGTTTTGACTATATATATGAGAGTGAAAAACTTATTACGCTCTCAGGTAAGAAACTTCAGCCCAAAAGGAATCACTTGCAGAGGTTTAAGGAGCTTCCGGGCTGGAGCTATGAAGAGATTAGCGAAGCGAATCTACAGGAGTGTGTAAATTTCACCGAAGAGTGGTGTATAGAGTCCGGTGGTTGTGATGGTGACAAATCCCTGGCTAGTGAACTTTGTGCGGTTGGCAAAGCTCTTACCCATTTTAGCGATCTTAAATTAAAGGGAGGGCTATTGAGGCTGGATGGAAAGGTTGTGGCATACTCCATGGGAGAAAAGCTAAACAGTGATACTTTCGTTGTACACATAGAGAAGGCAAAGGTCTCCTTAAGGGGTTGCTATCAGATGATAAACCGGGAGTTTGCCGAGAGAGAGGCACGGGCCTTTACATATATAAACAGAGAGGATGATGCTGGCGATGAGGGTCTTAGAAGAGCCAAAACGTCATACTATCCTGTTTTTATGCAGGAGAAGTTTTTTGCCGTGATAAATTGATTATATTTGCAGGGAATTAATAAAGAGAAGAGTTGGAACCTCCCAGTTGTCTTTTAGATGATTATCACCCCGGGCGGATCGTTCTGATCCAGTCAATTTTTTTCTGTGCTGCAGATTTTGCCGGCAGGGAGACTCTTTTATCGAATAAATTTTCAACAATATGGCGCTGTATTTAAGGAGAGAGTTGGAAAACGACGCTCTGCTTGCTATTTGGGAAATTACCGAGAGTGAAGCCGAGCTTATGGATCTCTGTTCACTACCGAACTCGGAAATAGAGGAGTTGCTTATAATCAGAAGCGAGGCAAGGAGGAAGGAGAAGCTGGCAGTTAGGGCACTTCTGAATGAAATCTTCGACGATAAGGTATATTTGGGGCATCACGACAATGGTCGTCCCTTTTTGCAAAACAGTATCGTGGAGATCAGTATATCTCATACAAACCGTTTTGTAGTAATTCTGACCCATCCGGAACTTAGCGTAGGTGTCGATATTGAGTCCTTGTCAAGAGATTTTTCTGTGGTTGAAAAGAGGGCACTATCTGCCGAAGAGATAGAGGATCTCTCGGAAAAAAACAGAAATACACATCTTGCTATATACTGGTGTGCAAAGGAGGCTGTCTATAAAAGAATGTCACTCTCAAATGTAAATTTCGCCGATCAGATCTTTGTCAAGAGATTCTCTCCAAGAGATTGCGGAGAACTCGAAATTTCATTTTACAACCCCATAAATGAAAAAGAGTCCGTATTCAATGCGGAATACGAACTCTTTGAAAATCACGTTATTGTTTGGTTGGTGGAATAATCTGGGCCGAATGGTTTTTGGTGTCTACTTTATCGATTATGTCGGTAATTGTTCCGTTTTCATCGACAACATAGGTTTTTCTAATTATTCCCATATATGTTCTGCCCATAAATTTCTTCTCCCCCCAGGCGTCGTATGCCTCTACTATCTTACCCTCCGTATCGGAAATAAGTGAGAACGGGAGAGAAAATTTTTCCGCAAATCCTTTGTGAGATTTTTCGCTATCCTTACTAACACCTATAACCTCATAACCCAGACTTATAAATCTGTCGTAGTTATCTCTCAGGTCGCATGCCTCGGCTGTACAGCCCGGGGTGTTGTCTTTAGGATAGAAGTAAATCACAAGGTTTTTACCGGAAAAGGAGGAAAGGCTTAATACCTTTCCATCCTGATCAGTTCCCTTAAAATCGGGAGCTTTATCACCAATTTTTAACATCTCTTAAAGGTTGTGGGATTACATCATTCCTCCCATACCACCCATTGCGGCAGGATTCATTGCAGCAGGTGTCTCCTCTTTCTTTTCGGCAAGTACACATTCGGTTGTCAGGAACATTCCAGCTACCGATGCGGCATTTTCCAGTGCAACTCTTGTAACCTTGGTAGGGTCGATTACCCCGGCTTTAAAGAGCTCCTCATACTTATCTGTTCTTGCATTGTATCCGTAGTCAGCTTTTCCCTCTTTTACCTTTTGTACAACTATACTCCCTTCAACTCCGGCATTTGTTACAATCATACGCAATGGCTCTTCTATAGCTCTGGAAACAATTGCAATACCTGTATTTTCATCTTCGTTGTCACCTTTAAGGTTTTTGAGATCCTCAATTGCGCGGATGTATGCTACACCACCACCCGGAACGATTCCCTCCTCTACGGCGGCTCTTGTAGCGCTGAGTGCGTCATCTACTCTGTCCTTCTTCTCCTTCATCTCAACTTCTGTAGCTGCACCAACATACAGTACTGCAACACCACCGGCAAGTTTCGCAAGTCTCTCCTGTAGCTTCTCACGATCGTAATCGCTAGTTGTTGCCTCCATCTGCTTACGGATTTGAGCAACCCTGTTATCGATCTTCTCTTTTTCACCTGCACCGTTAACAATTGTAGTGTTCTCCTTGTCGATGGTTACCTTTTCGGCACGACCCAACATATCGAGAGTAGCAGCATCAAGAGTTAAACCCTTCTCTTCCGAAATCACAACACCACCTGTAAGAACAGCTATGTCTTCCAGCATCTCTTTACGCCTGTCTCCGAATCCGGGAGCCTTAACTGCAGCGATTTTGAGAGTACCGCGAAGCCTGTTTACAACAAGAGTTGCAAGAGCTTCTCCTTCAACATCTTCTGCAATAATCAAAAGTGAACGGCCACCTTGTGCAACAGGCTCAAGAACAGGCATAAGGTCTTTCATTGCAGATATTTTCTTATCGGTAATAAGGATAAGTGGTTGCTCAAGAACAGCCTCCATCTTTTCAGGATTTGTCATAAAGTAGGCAGATAGATATCCGCGGTCGAACTGCATCCCCTCAACAACTTTAACTTCGGTTTCGGTTCCTTTCGCCTCTTCAACTGTTATAACACCCTCTTTTTTTACCCTGCTCATTGCCTCTGCAATAAGCTTTCCAATTGTGACATCATTATTGGCAGAGATAGAAGCTACCTGTTCGATTTTGGTAATGTCTTCGCCAACTGACTGGCTCTGATTTTTGAGACTCTTTACAACTGCTTCAACAGCTTTATCGATACCTCTCTTCAGATCCATAGGATTTGCTCCTGCTGTAACATTCTTAAGACCAACTGAGATTATTGATTGAGCCAGAACTGTTGCAGTTGTTGTTCCGTCACCGGCCTGATCGGCGGTTTTAGATGCAACCTCTTTAACCATTTGAGCGCCCATATTAGCGAATCTGTTCTCCAGTTCGATCTCTTTTGCAACAGTAACTCCATCCTTTGTTATTTGAGGTGAGCCGAACTTTTTGTCGATCACTACGTTCCTTCCTTTAGGACCAAGTGTAACTTTTACTGCATCTGCAAGGGCATCAACACCCTCTTTCATAAGGTTTCTTGCCTCAATGTTGAATTTTATCTCTTTTGCCATAATTAACTTAATTTTAATCTGTTATAAATTACCATTTACAAAACGGCCAATACATCGGATTGGCGCATAATTAGATAGTCTTTGCCGTCGACACTGATTTCGGTTCCGGCATATTTGCCGTAAAGAATGTTGTCGCCAACTTTGAGCTCCATAGGCTCGTCCTTTTTACCGTTACCAACTGCGACAACTTTGCCTGCCTGAGGTTTCTCTTTTGCTGTATCCGGAATATACAATCCGCTTGCTGTTTTGGTTTCAGCCTCTTTTGGCTCTACTAAAACCCTGTCTGCTAATGGTTTGATGTTCATAGTATGTATTTTAATTATTTATGATTATTATATGTTTACTGCCTGTGAGACAAAATAAGTGCCAAAGGGCGAATCTGCCAAATTGTCTGTTTTTTTAACTCTCCGTTCAAAATATTAATATATTTGCTTAATTATTATATCTAATAAATAATATTATGTTATTGATTTTAATGCCCCTTCTATTCTTGGCGGGGATAATTGCAATAGCACTTGAGGAGAAAATCGGAGTTAATAAGGCAGCGGTTGCAGTCGGGATGAGCGTTCTTTTATGGGTGCTCTTTATTATTGGTGGAGAGAGTTTTTTTGCCGCTCTTCCCCACAGTTCGCTTCAATTCCTGGGAGATATCAACCCCAACCTCTTCTCTTTGCCTGTCAAGGAGCAATTCAACTTATTTTTTGAATATAAAATTATTGAATCACTCGGAGATGTGTCTACCACACTCTTTTTTATTCTCTCTTCAATGGCAATTATTGAGATTGTCGATTCGCACGGAGGATTTGAGGTGATTACCTCATACATTAAAGAGCGTAATAAAAGAAAGCTGTTGTGGACTCTCTCAATTTTGGCATTTTTACTATCTGCCGTAATTGGGAATATTGCTGCCGTAATTGTAGTGGTGACGATTATTAAAAAGTTGATGCCTCACAAGGCTGACAGGCTCATATTTATCGGAATGCTCGTAATAGCAGCAAATGCCGGTGGTTCATGGTCTCCTATAGGTGATGTGACCACACTTCTTTTATGGACAAGCGGGAATATATCGGTTCTTAATCAGTTTACGCATCTTATACTCTCAAGTATTACAATGTTAATTATTCCTCTTTGTATAACAACTTTTATGTTTAATAAAGATGAACGGATCGAACCTAACGATTTTATAAAGGATGATTACGTCCTCTCTAAAATTAATCCCCAGTTCAAAAAATCGATCTTTGCAGTGGGTATGTTTTCTCTCGCAATGGTTCCTTTTTTGCAGATAATGTTCAATATACCTCCATTTATGGGAGTGCTTTTCGGATTGGCCGTACTTTGGTACATGACCGACAGAATATATTATCACAAACACAACTCAAAACTTCAGGAGCTAAGAGTTTCAAGGGTCTTTACGCGGATTGATGTGCCTACTGTTCTCTTCTTTTTGGGAATATTGATGAGCGTGGCCGCCCTCAAAACAGCGGGACATCTTGCATCACTCTCCGACTTTTTGGACACAGTCATCAAGAAACCTGAGAGTCTCAGCATACTTTTGGGTCTGTTGTCATCGGTACTGGATAATGTGGCACTTGTTGCCGGTGCTATCGGGATGTATCCGATTGAAGCCTCCGGAGCATTTGCGGCAGATGGTTCATTCTGGATATTCCTTGCATATTGCGCGGTAACAGGGGGAAGCATTCTTATTATCGGTTCTGCTTCGGGAGTTACTGCAATGGGGCTGGAGAAAAATATGAATTTTATTTACTATCTTAAACGCTTCACACCGCTTGCTCTTTTGGGCTATTTTGCCGGAGCTGCGGTATATCTTTTACTCTTTTGATGGATGATATAAAATTTATGGGCGAAGCCCTTAGGGAGGCCAGGAGAGCTGTGCAGATGGATGAGGTGCCGGTTGGGGCTGTTATTGTCCATAAGGGGCGAATAATTGCCAGAGCTCACAACTATACGGAGCGCTTAAATGATGCTACGGCTCATGCCGAAATGCAGGCTGTCACAATGGCAACATCTGCCTTTGGGGGCAAATACCTCAACGAGTGTACAATATATGTTACTGTGGAACCCTGCCCGATGTGTGCCGCTGCTCTAAATTGGACCCAGATCGGACGAGTAGTATACGGAGCAGCCGATCCCAAGAGGGGATATACACTATTCTCTCCATCGCTGCTGCATCCTAAGACGGAGGTAACGGCGGGAGTACTGGCCGATGAGTGCTCTGTTTTGATGAGGGATTTTTTTAAGAGTAAAAGAGATTAATAAAAGGAGGATATCAGGTGCTGGAACTGCTTAAAGGATTGGGATATGCCGGAATATTTACGGGCTCGTTTCTGGCGGCAACTGTCGTGCCATTCAGTTCCGATATTCTGGTTGTCGGGGCTCTCGTGGCCGGTAGCAGTCCTCTCCTTACATTTATTTTTGCTACTCTGGGTAACTGGCTGGGTGGACTCACCTCATACTATGTGGGACATCTTGGGAAATGGGAGTGGATTGAGCGATGGTTTAGAGTTAAAGAGGAGACTCTTGAGAAGCATAAAGATTTGATAAGCAGGCACGGGAGCTATATTGCTCTGCTTACATGGCTCCCCTTCATTGGAGACTTGCTGGCTATTGCTTTAGGGTTCTACAAGGTGAGTTTTATAAAAAGTGCCACATTCATGCTAATTGGTAAGGCTCTGAGGTTTCTGTTCTGGATTCTGCTCTATTCATTTTTTCACGTAAATATTTTTTGATATTTAAAAAAAACAATATCTTTGCACTCCCTAAACGGGACCTAACTGACCAATGGTGTAACGGTAGCACTACAGATTTTGGTTCTGTCTGTCTAGGTTCGAATCCTGGTTGGTCAACATTAACTGCTTCGGCTTACTTAAGTAACCGGAGCAGTTTTTGTTTTCGTATCTCCAGTGTAAAATTTTGCCTGATTCTTTCGGCAAATTCGTATTCAAAATTATCGGATAGTCCCTTAAGAATTGCAGATGAAATGGAGTCGGTTGAGTAATCCGAAACGATTACTCCTGCTCCTCCTGTAACTTCGGGCATACCTCCAACGTTGGCGATTACCGGGACGCAGTTGAAGAGCATCGACTCGGCGAGTGCAAGGCAAAAACTTTCACGCCTCGAAAACTGACAGTAAACCTTTGCTTTTGAATAGAAATCAACTATATCGGAGTGTGTTACCCTTCCTGCAATATATAAATTATCCGGAATAACCTTGCAATATTTTTCGATAGTCTCTCTCGTAGATCCAACCAGTATGAACTGATAATCCTTAAGTATCGAAGCTGCTGAAATAAGTCGGTCGATCCCTTTTATGTAGAATGACTGTTCCGATGAAACGAAGCTTACGCAAAGGACTCCCGATTTATCTGCTCTTGTTTTATTACCTGTTGTCAATGATAAATCGGCAGAGAGAGTAACTCCATTGTACAGAACAGTACAATTAGCTTTTGGGGCTATACTTTTAATAATTCTTGCTACATTTTCCGACACTGCAAGGCAGATTCCGGCATTTGCGATTGAGTAGTGAGCCATATAGGCTCTTAAAGGTTTGACGAAGCTTCCGTATGAGTATTTACGCTCTCTGCATACATCGTATCCTCCGGCAACAACAACACTCTTTTTCCCCATTGCCTTCGCAGCCAAAACAGGGAGGAATGAGTGATAATCTGCAAACCAGATGTAAAAAAGGTTGAAGTGCCAACCTCTGAATAAAAGAAATATAAATAGTCTGGCCAGCGAAAAAGAGAGCCTGAGCGGTGAAGAGTTATCCACTCTGTATTGTGTTACCTTAAATTGCTCAGAGAGGATATCTATGTCGCCGGATATAAACGAAGATATGTTTGTGTATACAAATAGGGCTCTCCTTTGCATCATAATACCAATATGGCATTTGCTACCTTTCGTTCTCCGAAATTGTCAAATTTCTTATTGTCACATGGGTGATTAACGACTCCATTATCGGGCATGCCCTTAATATACATTGTGGTCGATCCTCCGCCGTCCAGATTTATTGCATCTTTTGCTCCAAGCCATTCGGAGATCTTAGTAAGCTCTTTAAGACTGACTCCCGCCGACTCCTGACTTCTTCCATCAACTGTAATCAAAAGGATTCTGCCGCCGTAAGTTATGGCTACGGCTGTTCTTGGGTGTCTTGTAGTGTAGAACGAGGCATCCAGCATCTTCTCCTTTTTCCCCTCTTTCATAAGCAGCGGGCCCGATGTGATAACCTCTCCTGCATATATATACTTCTCCCACTCTGAGATATTATCTGCCTTGAGGATATAGAGCCTGTTACTTAGGACTGCGAGTGCACCAAGCTGATGCTGCTCTCTTTTCCAGGGAACTTTGAATGTGTTAGGGGCGTACTGGCGTCCGTTTTTTCTTATGTAGTCGACAGAGTTGTATGAAATTGTGTCGACAGTGTAGTTAAATCTGAAAAATGATCCGTTGACTGCAGCAATAGCTCCATTCTCGGATGCGATCGAACTTGTCTCCTTAAGGACGGGGCTTGGTTGAATTGATACGCCTCTTCCTGTTTTTGGGTCAATTTCGATTACTGAAATAAACTGATTAGAATTAAAGAGTGTACTGTCGGTGAAATGGCAGTATTTATAGACCACTCCGGAAGTGATAATCTGTGATTTCCAATCACCACCTGCAAATGCAGATGAGTCTCTGTTCTGGCTTTTCAATGAAATGGCACAAACAGTTAAAACGAGTAGTAGAGTAACTTTTTTCATACAATACAAATATAATTCATTTTGCTAACTTAGCGCTATGATATTTTCCGGTAGATACAGGCCATTTCTGCTCTCTCTGCTGCTTCTTTTTCCCGGAGCGCTATCTGCTCAGTTTTACAGTGTGGGAACCGAACCGGCCTCAATGAAATGGAGGGTTATCAAAACTGATAATTTTAAAATATTGTTCTCTGAGGGTTGTGACTCTCTGGCAAATCTTTTTGCAATGAGAATGGAGCGTGATCGTCCGCTTATTTCCGGGGATTCCGGCGGGGTCGCTAAGAGGAGGTTTCCTGTTATTTTGCATTCAAATAATGTTTACTACAACGGGGTTGTGGTTTGGGCTCCCAAAAGGGTAGAACTCTTTACTACCCCGCCCGCATTCGGAGGCTATCCTCAATCATGGGCCGGCCAGCTTTCTTTACACGAGCAGCGCCATATTAATCAGATGCGAAGCCTCGATGTGGGGGCGGTTAAAGTTCTGGGGAAAATTATTGGAGAACAGGCAACCGGAGTGGCGGCCGGCCTCTATACATCCAAATGGGAGCTTGAGGGTGATGCTGTTATATCCGAAACAAATTTCTCATCTTCAGGAAGGGGAAGAGATCCGGAATTTCTTATGCACTACAGAGCATCTGCCCTATCCGGAGAGAGGGGAAATTATGCCAGATGGTCTATGGGCTCAACAGATCGGTACGAACCCGATCACTACAGTTTCGGTTATATGTTTCTGAGTGAGGTTGAGAGAGAGTTCGGAGTTGATGCGCTCTCAAGGGCAATTAAATACAGAGTAACCCACCCGCTTGATCTGGACGGATCGAACAGCTCCTACCGGCTGATCACCGGATTCAAAAATAAACGAGAGCTTTTCAAACATCTGCAAGGCAACCTCATAAAGAGATGGAGAACATACGACTCCGCTTCTGCTCCATACACCAAGTTTACACCGATAGGGAAAAGAAGCCACGAGTATGAGAAGAGCCTTCCATCTGCTTTATTGAACGATACGACTTTGATAATCGTTTCGCAGGACTTGGACAGGCTTGGAAGAGTTGAGACCCTTACACTCTCCGGAAAGAGGAGAGTCATCTCGAATACCGATGGGATAAATAGCCGCGTAACATCGAGAGATGGAGTCTTATACTGGAGTGAAAGCGTACCCTCTCCAAGATGGGAGCAGTTAAGTTACTCCAGAATTGTAAGATACGATACCAGAACCGGTAAACGGCGCTTTATAACCTCCCGCAGTAGATACTTCAATCCGACACCTATTGATAATGAGCATCTTGCCGTGGTGCACTACTCTCTCTCCGGCCACTCAAACATACAGATAATCAGCTCGATAGACGGTTTTATTGAAAAAAGTTGTGGCACAAAAATGTTTGTGGCACAAATCAAAGAATTATGTATAAAAGATTCTGTTATTTTTTATACAGCGGTTGAAGATGAGTGGGTTACACTTAATTTGTGCACTCTGGACGGGGAGAAGATAAAATCTTTCAGAGCGAAAAAAGGTCGTGATATAAATAATATCAAGGTTGAGGGGGACTATGTTTACTTTGGCTCTAATGACGGGAATAGGTGCAACATATACTCTTTGAATTATTTAACCGGCAAGGTGGCAAGGGTTACCAATTCCCGTTTCGGTGCCTTCTCCCCCTTGAGAATCGGCAGGGATTCAATTATTTACTCTGAGTACGACAAGAGTGGTTATTTCCCGGTAATAGCCCAAATAGAGGAGGATCAGGTTGAGGGGCTGATTGCCGAGAATAATGCTATAATGGATTCTCAGGAGGAATTCCATGCTAAATATAAATCCGAAAAGTATAGCAGATTCGACGGAATTTTTAATATTCACTCCTGGGCTCCATTATATTACAATGCAGATGAACTGCTTACAAGTTCGTTCGAAGTGAATGATATGCCTGTAAAGCCAGGATTTGTAGTAATGTCTCAAAATCTTACGGGAACCCTGACTGCTTCGGCTGGTATGTCATATGAGAATGGTAGGGGCGCCGGCCACCTAAACCTTACTTACAGGGAGTTGTTCCCGGTTATAGAACTTTCGGTAGATGCAAATGAGAGAAGCTTTATAAAATACTATATGGCCGCTTCCTCTTCTATGGCCAATCCATTGATATACAGCACAAGCACCTCGCCTATGGTCAGCAGCAGATTGAGACTCTATGTGCCTTTCAACCTAAGCAGATGGGGCAGGGTCAGAGGTTTTACCCCGATGATTCAGTGGAGGTACCGTAACGACAGGTTTTTTGAAGAGGGGGGCAGATGGATGTCGTTTAATCTTATAACGGCATCTGTACAATATTATGATGTAAGGTCGATGGCAAAGAGAAATATATTCCCGAACAACGGTTTGGGATTAAGCGCCAAATACTCTTTTGTCCCGGGCAGGGGCTCATATTTCGCGCCTATGGCTTATCTGGGCGGATATATATATCTGCCTGGAGTCAACAGACTACAGGGGTGCAGGATAGATCTCTCTTACCAGCGACAGTTTGCCGATGAGAAATTTTTTTATCAGGAGAATCAGAGGACATTTGTCAGAGGCTATAACTCATTCTACTCCTCTTCCATATTTGCCGCCGGTCTCACGTATACGATACCCATCTACGTGAGACAAAATGCCCTCCAGCACATTCTCTACATAAAGAGAATACGGGTTAATCCGTTTTTTGATTTTGCAAGGTATGATAATAGAGGATCAAAATCATCAATTTACTCTTACGGTACAGAGCTTTTGGCAGATTTTAACCTGTTTGGAATAATGTTTCCGGTAACAGGAGGTACCAGAATAATCAACTCCAAAGATGGAAAGCTTGGAGCAGAGTTCGTTTTTAACCTTTCATTGTGAGAATAACGATATAAACCAAAACAGAAAGAGAGATATGCTTAAGAAAATAAATACCCTTAACTGGTTCGACTGGCTCTTAATATCCGGGATAGTACTCCTCAATATTATATATTCTGTTCTTGAGGGTGAGGCAGATTTTACAGGAGTAGCTGCAGCTGTTTCGGGTGTGATATGTGTTGTTCTGGTAGCTAAAGGGAATATTCTGAATTATATATTCGGGGTGATAAACGTATCACTGTATGCATGGATCTCATGGAAGGCTCAATTATATGGAGATGCTCTTCTCAACGCACTATACTATCTGCCGATGCAGTTTGCCGGATGGTTCCTGTGGTTCAGAAAGAGGGAGTCGGAAGAGTCGGTTACGATCATTACCCGCAGAATGAATGTTAAAGAGAGGGTGTGGCTGGCTTTTACCTCTGTTACACTTACTCTTTTCGTGGGATATCTTCTCTCTCTTGCCGGGGATCCTCAGCCATATAAGGACTCAGCTACAACCGTTCTTTCGGTGATCGCAATGTACATAATGGTCAAGGCCTATATGGAGCAGTGGGCCTTATGGGTAATCGTAAATATGATTAGTATTATTATGTGGCTGATCCTCTACTACAAAGGAGCAGAGCACGCTATGCTGATGGTAATTATGTGGGTTGCCTATCTTGCCAACTCAATAAACGGATGGATAGTGTGGCACCGATTATCAAAGAATCAGAGATGAGCCTTAAGTGCCTCTGCGGCTTTTTTCCCAACAAGTGAGACAAGCTCTTCGAATGGAGCAGCTTTAATCATTTTCAGACTCCTGTATTTTGTAAGAAGTTTATTTTCGGTGACCTCTCCGATTCCGGGAATGGTTCTAAGAACCGATGCCGTCATACCCTTACTTCTCCGGTTGCGGTGATGAGAAATTCCGAACCTGTGAGCCTCATCGCGAATCTGCATAAGCAGTCTTAAAGTTGGAGAGTTCTTGTCCAGAAAAAGAGGATTTGGGTCACCAGGAATAATTATTGTTTCCAGGCGCTTAGCAATTCCAATTACTGGTATTTTATCCTCCAACCTCAGGGAGCGGAGTGTTTCGTAAGCAGCATTAAGCTGGCCGCGTCCACCGTCAATAACAATGAGTTGCGGAAGAGACTCACCCTCCTCCAGCATCCTGGAATACCTTCTCCCAACAACCTCTTTCATTGAGGCAAAGTCGTCGGGACCCTCTACGGTTTTTATATTGAAGTGGCGGTAGTCTCTCTTGCTCGGAGCGCCGTTTTTGAAAACCACACAGGATGCAACCGGATTACTACCCTGAATATTTGAGTTATCGAAACACTCAATATGTTCCGGCATAGACGGGAGCGAGAGATCCTTCATCGCGGCAATAAGAATTCTGTTTTTATGCTCTTCGGGCCTCAGAATCTCCTCCTGTTTAATACTCTCGCTCTTAAATATGAGTGCATTTTTAAGACTAAGTTTCAAAATATCAAGTTTATCGCCTCTGGTAGGAATAGAGACTCTGCTTCCGGGAAATTTTTGATCGGGCAGGAAAGGGACAATTACATCATTCGACAGCTGCCCGAACTTACTTATGATTTCGGCCATAAACATTGTGAGAACACTCCCCTGCTCCTCCTCCAAAGGTAACCTGAACTCAAGATTTAAGGATTGAACAATGCTCCCTTTTACAAGCCGCAAGAAATTGCCAAAAGCAAGAGACCCCTCAAAGACCATTGAGAATACATCTAAATCGGATTGTAGAGTGTTTGTGATAACCGATCTGCTCCTAAATCCGGAAACAAGCTCAACGCGCTCCTTATAGTAGTGGGCCTCTTCAAACCTCAGGGCAGATGCCGCCGCCGACATTTTATCGGTAAACTCACGTAAAATAGAGGCAGTGTCTCCCTTTAGAATAGATCTTATCTTCTCTATCTGCCTGTCATACTCAGCCTCAGAACAGAGATCTATACATGGTGCCTTACACTTTCCGATATGATAACTCAGACACGATTTGAATTTCCCTGCGGAAATTTTTTCCGGAGTAAGCGAGAGCTTACAATCTCTTATAAAAAAGATTGAGCCTATAAGATCCAGCATATTGTGGGCTGCAACAACCGAGCTGTAGGGCCCAAAATACTCCGATCCATCTTTTATATATTTTCTTGTAAGAAAAACTCTGGGGAAGTGCTCCTTCTTGATAACAATCCACGGATATGTTTTATCATCTTTAAGCATCACATTATAGCGAGGCTTAAACTGTTTAATAAGCAGATTCTCCAATAAAAGTGCATCCGTTTCGCTCCCCACCACGGTATGATCGAAATCGGCAATTTTACTCACCATTGTTCGAGTTTTAACTGTAAGAGAGGCGGGTGAGTGGAAATATTGTGATACTCTGTTTTTCAGACTCTTTGCTTTACCTATATAGATGATAGTCCCCGAATCATCATAAAATCGGTAGACTCCCGGCTCGTGAGGTAAAAGCCTGACTTTCTCCTTTATAGATATCTCATTTTTCATTCAGCACGATTATCCTATTTGGTAAAATTAATAAAAAATTATACTTTTGGGCTATATGAGTGCAAAGCTTATTACAAAGAACGATCTTAAAAAAGCCTTAAATATTAAGGGAATACCGGGTGATCTGTTGGCATGTTCTGTTATGTCGGCGGTAGGGCTCAATAAAATTAATAAAAGATACTCTCAGGTATCTGAGTTTTCGGGAAGAGAGTTTACTGCTGCAGCACTCAAGGTCCTGGATATCAATTGGGATTTCCCTGAAAAGACACTGGATTATATCCCTCAGGAGGGGCCGTTTATTATGGTTGCCAATCACCCTACCGGTATTGCAGATGGTCTCCTGCTAATGCATATTGCAAGCTCTATACGCCCCGATATCAAGTTTTTAGCCAACTTTATGATTGGGCAGATCCCCAACATAAGGGAGTTTATTCTAACTGTAAACCCATTTGAGAATAATAAGGGATGGAAGAGCAGTTATAAGGGTGTCAAGGCTGCAACCGAGTGGCTGGCTTCGGGCGGGGGTCTTGTTATCTTCCCGTCGGGAGAGGTATCAACCTCATATAATGGTGGGCCGGTAAGAGATAAGCTGTGGAACGCATCGGCACTCAAACTGATAAAAAATGCAAAAGTTCCGGTTGTCCCAGTTTATATTCACGGAACAAACACAAACTTCTTTCACTGGATCGGTAAGATTCACCCACTTTTAAGGACAGTCAGGCTTCCCAGAGAGTTTTTGAATAAAAAGGGGAAGACTCTATATATGCGTTTCGGTAAAACAATAATGCCAAATGAGGCTGTTGAATATAAAGATGCTGTTGAATTCGGGAAATATCTGCGCAGCAGGTGCTACTCTCTCGAAGCAAATATTGAGGCACCTTCATCTCATCAGTTTCCCAATGAGCTTACAAGAATTGCACTGCCTAAGAACAGCAGATTGATGCAAAAAGAGGTGAGGTCGCTTGAGCCAAAGAATCTCCTGTTCGCTACGGGGAATTACAGATGCTATCTTGCCGAATCTAAGGAGATTCCGTATCTTTTACACGAACTTGGCAGAAAAAGAGAGGAGGCATTCAGAGCAGTTGGTGAGGGGACCAATAAGAGCCTCGATATAGATACATTTGACACTTATTATAAGCACCTTATCCTTTGGGATAATCATAGATACAAGCTGGTAGGTGCATACCGGCTCGGAATAGGCTCTGAGATCATGGCTTCATACGGAGTGAAGGGTTTCTACACACAAACTCTGTACAATTATGATAAAGGGATGAACGGTATTCTGAGTCGCTCAATTGAGCTGGGTCGCTCTTTCGTATCGCTTGAATATCAGAAGGAGGCGCTGCCACTTATGCTCCTGATCAAGGGTCTGCTCTTCTCGGTACTTAAATATCCTGAGGTTAAATATCTGCTCGGGCCCGTGAGTATAAGCTCCTGGTATCCTAAATTCTACCGGAGTCTTATGGTTCATTATCTTAAACAGAGACACTCCGATAAAGATGTTGAAAAGCTCATAAGACCTAACAACCCTTTCTTCCCTGACTTTTTAAAGGTTTCGGCAGATGAACTCCTGCATAACAAAATGGAGTCAATAGAAAAGTTCGACCGTTTCCTTATGCGTATCAGCGACAATGAATACAGGATGCCTACTCTTGTAAAGAAATATATAAAGATCGGGGC
>JAFIHK010000133.1 GCA_017848635.1 Bacteroidales bacterium
GGCCAGCATCAGCCCCACCAAGACCAGCGACGTGCACCCCTTCGGCCCGCTGGCCGTGGTTGTCGAGATCTCAACATACACGATCTGCACTACCGAGGCCAATGAGCTAATGTCCGAAATTCACAACACTAACAGAAGAATGCCTGTTATATTGAAAAAAGAGGATGAAAACAGATGGTTATCCGGCTCTAAGGTGGATATTTTTGCATATCCGTACTCTGTAAACCTGAAAGCGGAAAGAGTATAAAAAAAGGGCCTTTTGGCCCCTTTTTACTTAAAGAATTTCAATCGTTCTCTCCAGATTTCTCTTAATCTCCTCTCGTTTAGGGATGTTAACCAAAAGAATTCCGTTATCATACCTGGCTGAAATCTTTTCGGCATCTGCGCCCTCCGGAAGAGAGAATGAACGGCAGAATGACTGGTAGCTGAACTCTCTGCGAGAGTATCTGCTATCCTCTTTTACCTCGTTCTCGCTTTTCTTTTCAGAGGAGATCATCAGAGTTCCGCTGTTAAGTGAGATCTTAAAATCATTTTTATCCAGGCCAGGTGCAGCCATCTCTACGATAAATGCGTCGTCACTCTCTTTAATATTAACAGATGGCAATGTAGTATTTGTAAGAGAGTAGTTCCTGTTTGAAAAATCTAACCAATCGTTTCTGAAAAAATCATTCAGAATGTTAGATAAAACAGGATAGTTTTCATTTCTTCTAATGAGTGTCATAATATCCTCCTTTTTATTAAGTTGTTTTATCTGACTCTTATATTATCAAATGGAATACCAACGGAGAATATCTGCCATTTTGACACTCTTTTTTTTCTCAAGTATTGATATTAATTTTACCCAAAATTAAATTATGAAACCCACTTCAAAACTTCTAAAAGCTGCATCAATATTCACCATTGCAGCAGCACTTATCATCTCTTGTTCCAAGGATTCCACCAAGCCTGACACCGATCCTGACACTAAACAGTTCAATGAACTTACCGACAAGGTTGTCATGAATCATGAATTCAGAGCTGCGTGGCTTACAACTGCCTACAAGCTGGACTGGCCTGGTTCTTACACAAATGCCTCTGATCAGCGAAACTACCTCATCTCACTTATAGATAAAATCGCTAATCTAAATATGAATGTAGTTCTTTTTCAAGGAATGACTTCATCTGCGGCGTTCTATAAATCGGATCTGCTCCCTTGGACAGATTATCTCACCGGCACACAGGGTCAGGATCCTGGATATGATCCGCTACAGGTAGCTATTGACGAAGCTCATGCCAAAGGAATGGAGCTTCATATCTGGATGAATCCTCTCCGTGTGGGCTCTGCTACAGGTACATATGCATCAAACCACCCGGCCGTGCTACACCCGACCTGGTACTCGACATATAACAATGTAAGATATTGGAATCCAGGGCTTCCTGAGGTAAGACAATTTCTGGTGGATGTAGTGAGAGAGGTTGTTAGAAAATATGATGTAGATGGAGTACATTTTGATGACTACTTCTATCCTGACGGGTTGAAGACATCTGCCGGGACTTGGGATGACAGTCAGGCATTTGCTATATACGGAAATGGTTTGACTCTCAATCAATGGAGAGAGAAGAATATCGATCTTATGGTTCAGCAGATATATGAAGGGGTTAAGGCCGAAGATACAAAGGTGCTATTTGGAATATCTCCATCCGGTCAAATAGCAAACGCACTCGCTCTGTATGCCAATCCTGTTACCTGGCTCAAAAACAAATGGGTAGACTACCTTGCTCCTCAGATGTACTGGCAGATAGGCCACTCTACAGCCGATTTCGGTGCTTTAGCAAGTTACTGGAATGCAAACAGTAACGGAGTCTCAATCATTCCGGGGCTTGCAGCATACCGCCTAGGTGAATCCGGATTCCCAAATATCTCAGAGTTTCTCAATGAGGTTAATCTTACAAGAAGTTACTCTACAATGAAGGGAAATTGCTGGTTCAGGACTCAGTTTATAGTAAGTACATCGGAGGTGGGTCTAAACACAGTTAGCTTCAATACTTATCTGAAAACTCAGATATATAAAAACAAGACTCTTGTACCAAAACTTGGCTTGAATAGTCAGGCTGTTCCTTCCGCACCGGTTGTTACCTTAGTTAACAAAACAATATCGTGGGCAGCTGTATCCGGAGCTACAGGGTATGCTGTCTATAAAATTGAGAGAAGCGGGACATCCGTAAACTGGACTCCTACCCTTTTGTACAACGGCTCAAATTTAAGCTATACAGGTGAGAGCGGAAGCAATTACATAGTAATAGCTTATAACGGAAGAGAAAAATCGGAATACCAAAAGGTAGTTTATATAAAATAACTTATGAAAATCGATCTTTATCAGCCCCAAGAGGACTCTTCAATTAAGATATCGGTATCTGACACTCCTGTTCACGCAGGATTTCCGTCGCCTGCCGATGACTTTATCGAAAACAGACTCGATCTGAATAGAGCTCTTATAAAGAATCCTTCATCTACATTTTATGCCCGGGTAAAGGGTTACAGTATGGTAGATGACGGGGTTGATGAGGGAGATTTACTGGTTATTGACAAATCGCTGAATCCATATAATAACTGTCTTGCCGTATGTTTTCTCGACGGAGAATTCACCCTTAAGAGGGTTAAAAAGGAGTCTGGTTGCATTTGGCTTGTGCCGGCGAATGAAAAATTTAAACCGATTAAGGTGGAAAAGGATAATGAATTTATAATATGGGGAGTGGTAACATACATAATAAAGAGGGTAAAATAGGATACAGGAAGCTAATTGTAAGGGTACTGTTGTTTGTATACATAGGAACAATATTCTACCTTTTTCTTGCAGATAGTGATAATTTTAGCTCTTTCCCGCAGGTTTCATTTTTAGGAATCCCTGCAGATAAACTATTTCATTTCCTCGCATATACCCCTTTTGTTATACTCTTATATTTCTCATTTTCTCTTCCACGCCTCAAAGCCCGTTTTTGTTACGGGATCCCGTTTGTGCTTATTGTTGGGGCCGTTATATGCACTATTACCGAAATTCTTCAGCTCACAAATCCGACAAGAAGCTTTTCAATGCACGATCTTGCAGCAAATTATCTTGGACTGCTAACCGGGGCCATTTTTGTTTTATACTATGTTCGGACTCGCCGACTGCAATAATTTCTATGTAAGTTGTGAGAGGGTATTCAACCCTTCACTTGATGGAAAACCTGTCGTTGTACTCAGTAATAATGACGGGTGCGTAATCTCGCGTTCAAACGAAGCAAAAGCACTGGGAATAAAGATGGGAGAACCGATATTCGGACTTAAACAGTTGATTAAGGATAATGACGTTAAAGTCTTTTCTGCCAACTTTATATTATATGGTGATATGTCCTCCAGGGTAATGGAAATCCTAAAATACTTTTCTCCTGCATCCGAAGTGTACTCCATAGATGAGGCATTTCTCGATTTTACCGGAATAGATGAGTATAGATTAAGCCGAATCGGTAAGGAGATTGTTACAAAGGTGAAAAAAGATACAGGAATTCCTTTAAGTCTCGGAATATCTAAAACTAAAACTTTAGCTAAGGTTGCTAATAAATTGTGCAAAAGGTATGTTAAGCTTAATAATTTATGTGTAATGACCCGCGATGACGATATCCAAAAAGTGCTAAGGTCCTTTCCGGTAGAAGATGTATGGAACATTGGGCGCAGATATTCAAAGAAACTGGCCGCCAATGGGGTTTTAAAAGCTGACCAGTTCGTGAATATGCCGAAAGATTGGGTGTTGTCTAAAATGAGCATAAATGGCTTAAAAACATGGAAAGAGTTGCAGGGAGAGGCCTGTATTATGTTTGAAGAGAGTTTAAGTGATAAGAAACAGATATGTACAAGCAGAAGTTTTGCCAGAAATATCAGTGATATTGAAGAACTTTACAAATCGGTAGCCCATTTTACATCTGTTGCAGCAGAGAAGCTGCGCAAGCAAAAATCAGTTGCCGGGCAGATAAATGTTTTTATATTGACAAATGTTCACAGGGAGGATCTGCCTCAATATTACCAAAGTATTGTTATTCCTCTTGAAAGTCATACCGATGATACAATGGAACTGGTAAAATATGCCTGCAGAGGATTATTACAGATCTATAAAGAGGGTTACAGTTATAAAAAAGCAGGGGTGATTCTGTCGGATATCTCGAAGAAGAGCGAGACGCCTGGTTATTTATTTAATAATAAAGATTTAAAGCTGCAATCTAATCTAATGAATGCAATAGATGACATTAATAAGCTGTATGGCAAGCATTTCGTTAAGTTAGCTGCAGAGGGTACTGGCGGTATTATTGCAAATAGAAAAATGTTATCAAAAAGATATACAACAGATTGGTCTGATATAATTGAAGTTTTAGTTTAATTATGCTTTGTAAACCGAAGAATTATATATGAATATTTATTGATGTTTACACTTATATAGCCTTCAGGCAGTAAATCTATTTTATGTTCTTCACAATAATACCCGGTAATATTAAAGTGGGTAAACATATGTAAAGGCATCATGATTTTTAGTGAACAGGGCTGGTTTTTAAAATTTACAGCAACGAGATAGAGGTCATTCCCATAGAATCTCACAAAAGAGTAGTTAAAGAATCGACTATAATCCTCCGAATCGGGGTTGGCGTAGTTTAGATCAAATGTCTCACCATGTGAGAATGCCTTTACCTGTGTTGACAATCTCATTAACTTTCTATACTCTTCAAAAATTGAGGGCTTTAAGCCATCTACTAACATCTCTCTAATAGACTTAACCGACCAGTAATCAAAAATCGTTGTCTTACCGTCAACTCCACTGTACCCCTCTGCATCCATCCCTCTTTCTCCAAGTTCCTGTCCGAAATAGAGGAGAAAAGGTGCTCTGTTTAAAAGAGTAGATACGGCCAATGCAGGAATGGCTCTCTCAGGCTCTCCTAAAATAAAATCGGATGCTAATCTTGATTCATCGTGATTTTCAAGAAAATTCAGCAATCTATCTTGTATTTTATCAACAGATTGCCAAGACTTTGTAATCTCATCGGCTCCTGATTTATGTTGGGAAACTGCAATCAACGTTTCGTATAATCCGGATTTGTCGTAAAGAAAGTCGAACTTTCCCTCCGATAAATAGATATGATACCTTGATTTATCATAAATTTCCGCAATAAAAAGCAGAGATGGGTAGTCTATTTTAATATTTCCGATTAACCAACTCCAGAATTCGACCGGAACCATTTCGGCCATATCACATCGGAATCCATCCACACCCTTTGATGCCCAAAAACGTACGATGTCATATATTTTATGCCAGGTATCTTTATTGTTATAATTCAGTTTTACAGTATCATACCAGTCGTTAATTGAAGGATTTGTTAAGAAACAATCATTTCCGCTTGCCTTTGCAGGAGATTCAGCATAATCTATGCTATCTGTCGGAAGAGTAAGTCTCCCTTCTAGGATATATAAATTTTTGTCGTTAAAATCCTCAATACCTTCTGGCCTGGAGTCTGAATGATATTCTCTTGCGATATGATTTGGAACAAGGTCTATGATCACACCTAATCCGCAACTATGTGTTCTTGAAACAAGATCATTAAATTCTACAGCTCTTCTGTTTGGGTGTGTAGCCAAATCGGGGTCAATGTCGTAATAATCTTTTATTGCGTATGGGGAACCGGCAATGCCCTTGACGTATGAGGAGCTGTTCTGTTTGATTCCGTAATTGCTATAGTCTGTTTTCGTAGCGTGCTCCAATACTCCCGTATACCAAACAAATTGAACTCCTAAATCTTTAATATAATTTAGTATATTGTCATTTATATCAGCTAATTTGCCGCTTCCATTTGTATAAATAGAAGAATTGGGAACACAGTTATCATTTGTGTTCCCAAATAGTCTTGGAATTAGTTGATATATTATAAACTTCCCTTTCAATTAAGAAATTTTACCAGTTCAATATCTTTTTGAAATCGTAATCTTCAGGATTTGAAACAAACTCTTTTGCTGCTTCATAGTCCTCAGGAGTTACGTAGTGTAAAAGTGAATTAAATACGGTCTGTATCTTTCCGGAATTGATATTAACTCCTCTTGGAGGGATTTTTCCGGTTGTAGGATCTTGAAGATCTTTAAGGTAGAGAGGAACTGTATCACCTTTCTGATTTATGAAAACAAGACATCCTGTCTCACCTTTGGTGAAAAGGTCATATACCCCCATGCCAAGATTTGAACAATATACAAGGTCAAATGCTATAGGGTGCTGACACCTGATTTCATATCCTATTTCAACAGGTCTGATTTTAGTTTTAATATTGAGCCCTTTCATTGCGTTCTCAAGCATTTCACTAAAAATATGAGCTTTAGAAACTTTGCCTAGCTCTGGATGTCCGTGATCATCATAAGAGAAGGTTACTCCCGATTTTTTTAACTCTTCGGATGAGAGCTCGTGAAATACCCCTTCCGAGATCATAACAGCGCCATATTGTATGCCTAATATTGAACGCTTAATTATAGACGAAAGAGATAGTTTAATAATTTTATCTAAAGTGATAGTTGATTTATTAAACATCTCTGGAATTATAATCATTGGGTAGTGAGAAGCTGTTCCGATTCCAAATGCGAGGTGACCGGCAGAACGACCCATTGCACTTACTACAAACCAGTTTGCACTTGTTTTAGCATCTTCGTAAACTGTAGTTGCAATTCTAGTTCCCTCTGCACTGGCTGACTGATATCCGAAAGTAGGAGCTTCGTCCGGAAGAGGAAGGTCATTGTCAATTGTTTTTGGAACGTGGATATTGGAGATTTTATACCTCTTCTCTGCCAGGAATTTTGCAACCCTGTTCGCTGTTGAAGCTGTATCGTCACCACCCACTGTTACCAATAGTTGAATGTTGTTGTTTACAAAGAAATCAAGATTGAAATTTTCGTCGAAATCAACTTGCGAAGGCTTATATCTGCTCATTATGAGGAACGAGCCGCCTTTGTTAAAAATTGTGTCGGCCAAATTAAAATCCAGTTCGGTGTAATTTGGATTTTTTGAGAAAAGACCCTTGTAGCCTCCATGAAGGCCGATAACGCGAAATCCATTGGAAATGAAGGTTTTTGCAATGCTGCCAACCACTGTGTTCATGCCTGGCGCAGGACCTCCGCCTGTTAAAATTACTATCGATTTTTTCATTGTAAAATATGTTGAGCGCGCAAATTTAATAATATTTAAAAAATATGTAAATTTGGCAGAATAATATGAAGAGAAATAAAGAGGAAATACATAGAAGGATTGTAGAGTTAAGAAGAGCCATTGAAGATCATAACAGACGTTATTATGTTCTCAACAAGCCGGTTATATCTGATTTTGAGTTCGATATTCTATTGAATGATCTGATAGCATTGGAGAAGCAGTATCCCGAGTTCAGCTCTTCCGATTCACCCTCCAACCGAGTCGGCAGTGATCTCTCCGATGAAGATAGATCATTTGTAAAGGTTAAGCATAAGTATCCGATGTATTCTTTGAGCAATACATACGATTTACAAGAGCTTAGAGCATTTATAAAGAAGATCCTGGATTTATTTCCGAGTACTCCGGTCGGTTTTGTTTCTGAATTGAAATTTGACGGAACAGCTATCTCTCTGACATATAAGGGTGGAAAGTTGATCAGGGCGCTTACTCGTGGCGACGGGATTACAGGAGAGGATGTATTACGAAATGTTAAAAATATCACCTCTATTCCGGGCCACATAGATAGTCGTTCATTACCGGATGAATTTGAGGTTAGAGGTGAAATATATATGCCATACTCTGTTTTTGAACAGCTTAACCTTGAGAGAGAGGAGTCGGGTGAGAATCTTTTTGCCAATCCTCGGAATGCTGCAGCAGGCTCTCTGAAGCTTCTGGATTCCGGAAAGGCAAACAGTAGAGGATTGGAGTGTGTTGTATATCAACTTGTATCGGATCAACGCATATCCGATTCCCATTTTGAGACGCTGCAAATTCTCAAAAATGCAGGGTTCCCGGTATCTGAGTATAATAAAATCTGCTCATCTGACGATGAAGTAGTTGATTTCTTAAACTATTGGGATAATGCTCGTAAAAATCTTCCATTTGCAACTGACGGGGCTGTTATTAAAGTCGACACTCTTGATTTACAGGAGCGTTTGGGATTTACTGCAAAGTCGCCTAAGTGGGCTACTGCATATAAATTTCGTGCAGAACAGGCTGTTACAAAATTACTCTCTGTTGATTTTCAGGTCGGACGCACCGGTGCCATTACTCCTGTAGCTAATCTGGAACCAGTATTTTTATCGGGGACTACTATCAAAAGGGCTTCTCTGCACAATGCCGATCAAATTGCCCTTTTGGGCATTTGTTACAACGACTATGTAGTTTTGGAAAAAGGTGGAGAAATTATTCCCAAAATAGTTGATGTAGATGTGAAAAGACGCGATTCCGGTGAGGCTGTTGCGATAAAATTTCCCGAAAGATGCCCCGACTGCGGAACAAGGCTTGAAAGAGAGGATTCAGAAGCAAGGCACTTTTGCCCAAACAGTTCAGGTTGTCCAACCCAGATTAAGGCCCGGTTTGTACATTTCTGTAGCAGAAAGGCAATGAACATATTAGCCGGTGATGCTTATATTGACCAATTTTTCAATTCCGGACTGATTAAAGAGCTTCCAGACCTCTATAAAATAGATTTAAATGCCCTATTGGAGCTCGATGGCTGGAAAGAGAGATCAGCATTGCGGTTTCTTCAAAGTCTTTCAGACTCTAAAAAAAGTCCCTTTGCAAAGGTTCTATTTGCTCTGGGAATAAGATATGTCGGAGAGACAACTGCGAAAAATCTGGCCAGACATTTCGGATCTATCGAAAAACTTGCATCTGCAAGCTTAGAAGAGCTCTCAAATGTACCCGAAGTGGGTTCAATTCTGGCAAAATCGATTTCTGAATACTTCGCATCGGAAAATAATATGAGGATGATTGAAGAGTTTAGGAATATTGGACTTAATTTTGCAGATGTGGCCGACAACTCTTTAAATGTTAGCAATAAATTGGAGGGTTTTGTTATTGTTGTATCGGGCAACTTTTCAAAATCGAGAGAATTTATAAAGGAGTTGATTTCCACTAATGGCGGTAAATGCGGATCATCTGTGAGTAAGAACACGACATATCTGCTCGCGGGAGAAAAATCCGGGCCAGCAAAACTTAAGGAGGCCGAAAAGCTGGGAATTCCGGTAATTGATGAGAATGAATTATATAAACTTATTGAATAACAGATACATAACTTTATGAAAAAAATTGAAATAAGCGAGAATATTTTCTATGTTGGAGTAAATGACAGGAGGAAAACCCTTTTTGAAAATATTTGGCCGCTGCCAAAGGGTGTTTCATATAACTCTTATCTGATAAAGGATTCAAAGAGCGCGTTGATTGATACTCTCGAATTTGGTTCAAATGATGATTATTTGAGTCAAATCGATCAACTTTTGGATGGCGGAAAACTTGACTATCTTATTGTCAATCATATGGAGCCTGATCATTCTAGCATGATAGGAATTCTGTTGAAATTTTATCCTGATATAAAAGTTGTAGGCAATAATAAAACTTTTAAAATGCTTGAAGCATACTACACCCTTAGCCCTAATAATTTTTTGGAGGTAGCTGACGGTGAGGAACTGGACCTTGGAAACAGAAAATTGAAGTTTGTCATGACTCCATGGGTTCACTGGCCGGAGACTATGATGACTTATGAGGTAAACTCCTCAATTCTCTTCTCCTGTGATGCTTTCGGAACCTTCGGTACTCTTGATGGTGCAATATTTGACGACGAAATTAACTTTGAATTTTATGAGGAGGAGGCCAGGAGATATTACTCAAATATAGTAGGGAAATATTCGAATATGACCCAAAAGGCTCTCTCAAAGCTATCAGGAACAAAAGTAAATATTATCTGCCCGTCACACGGACCTGTCTGGAGAAGTAATCCTGCGAAAATTATCTCTCTCTACGACAAATGGAGCAGATATGAGAGCGAAGAGGGAGTAGTTATAGCTTTTGCCTCGATGTACGGTAATACAGAAAAGATGGCCGATTATGTTGCCAGGTTGATCGCAGAGAGGGGTATAAAAAATATAAGGATTTATGATGTTTCGAAGACCCACCCATCATTTATCCTGAACGATATATGGAAATATGGAAGTGTAATTCTTGGTTCCTGTGCATACAATGCAACTATACACCCGAATATGGAGAGTCTATGCAACGAACTTGAAATTCTAAACCCAAAGAATAAAAAATTCGGATTATTCGGATCTTTCAGCTGGAGTGGTGGCGGAGTTAAGTTTCTTAAGTGCTTTGCCGAGAAGATGGAGTGGACTATTGTTTCGGAGCCGGTTGAATTGATTGGTATTCCAAACGAGGCCAAGATGGAGAAGTTCGAAGAGCTGGCTAAAAATATCATATAATATGGTTGAA
>JAFIHK010000134.1 GCA_017848635.1 Bacteroidales bacterium
ACCACAAATGGTACCTTCGACTTCTTCACCTCAAAAAAGGCTCTACCCGAAACCGTAACCTCCCTCTTGTCTTTATCGAAACTTGAAGGGTATCTTAAATATGAATTTGCGGTCAAATAAACCTTGGTCCCATCGGAGAGAACCATTGCTATACGCTCACCGGCCGGTGTGGATACTGTATTGTAAACTTTTGCATTAACTGCATCATCGCTCTCTACTCTATCTCTTCCCTGCAGATTCTCTTTCTCAGAAATTATTTCGTCTATATTGGTAATGCTCTTACCCTCATTTTTAACACTCTTGACCCTCTTTCCATTTTCAAGTTCTACTCTGACAGAGTCCTGCGAATAAGCAAGCATATTAAAATCAGCCGAAGAGCTCTTAAAATCGAGCAGGCCTGTGAAATATGAAACCGATAATAATAGAGCAATAGAAGCAGCAACAGATGAACCTCTTATCCAGAGTCTGCGATTTCTCTCCCTGTTTAGAGATGATCTTACATAAGATATAAACCTCTCTCTGTCATTTTTATCAACATTAGATTCAAGAAAACATGAATCGGTTGAGATATGCCACATATCCCTGTATTTGTCAAAATAGATCTCATTATTAACATCCTTTATCCATGCAGAGAAAAAGGATATCTCATCTTTCGACGCCGATCCGTTTAAAATCTTGATCAACAATGAATCGATCTCATTGCTCTCCAGATTATCATTAAAAAATTCCTGCTTCATTTTCGTCAATCTTAATATATGACGCAAAAAAAGCCAAACACCCTTAGTGTATATTTAAAAAAATTGAAAAATTTATGATATTATCAATATCAAAAGCCAATCGAGATTTTTCCTCAGTTTTTTGAGGGCTGCACTCATTTGCGCTTCAACTGTTTTAACAGAAATATTTAGCTCTTTTGCAACTTCCGGATATGAAAGACCATCAATCTTGCATTTAACAAACACATTTCTGGTCTTTTCGGGCAGATTACTGATCTCCCTGATAATTATACTTCTGTTTTCCGAATCAATCAGTTTAAGCTCGGCATGGGGATTTTGAACAATTCTTCCAAAATAAAGGTCGGCCAGCCCTAGTTCAACATAGTTCTGATACTGTTTTTTTCTCCTTAACTGAGTGATGCAGTTGTTATAAACCGATTTGTAGAGATACGCCTTGACAGAATCTTCAATTTCAATTTTATGTCTGTTATCCCAAATCTTACAAAAAGTGGTGTGAACGACCTCTTTTGCTTCAGATTCGTTATTGAGGATTCTGTTTGCATATGAAGCGAGAGGCAGAAAAAACTCCTTATGTAATAAAGTGAAAGCATTAACATCGCCATTTCTTAAAGATATGGCCAGATCGTTAACGTTATTGTCACACTTAGACATTTACAAATTGAATATTTGCAATACTAACAATAAATTTTCTCAAATTCAATATGGCAAGTTTTTTCAACTGAAAATCAGATAGATAAATTTATGTATAAGTTTAAGAACTGGTTATAAAATAAATAATTACACTGGTAGTATGCGATAACAATTCAAATTCAGCTATATACCATCCTGAGTTACTGATATTTTCCTTACATTTTAAAAGAAGTTTGTTGTTAAATTGTTAAATGAATGTTGAATAACTTTTTATTACAATAACTTTATGATGCGAAAAAACTTGTTTAAAAATGGATCGCCATTTAGTATTGGGAGATAATTCTATTTACATTACCGATTATAAGGGAGAGAGTAGTATCGACTATAAATCAATAAAATCGGTAAGAGTTGAGAGAGATGAAATCATCTTTCTCTATGTATTTAGAACTGCACTCTATCTGGTACTTATTATAAGCTTTTTACCAACTGTTATATATCTGTTACAAAATTACGGGTACATCCGCGATTCAACCTCTGTAGCCACTGAACTCTTTACAAAAGAGCGATTCATGCTAATTTGGATTCTGATTCCCATCTGCACCGTAATTGCCCTTATTTTTCTGAGAATAAAAATAAGAGAGTGCAAAGCAGGGGGTAATTGCAGTAATCTGATTATTGTCTATTTCAACAAATCGCATAAAGAGTACCATATGATCAAACACAGAGCAGAATACGACGACTGCCTTAATTTCCGAAGAAAAATCCGGCTTCATATAAATCCGAAAAAGCGATAAACGGTTTAACAAACCTTTTTAAGATCCAATCCTCGAGTCGGATGGATACTCTTTTAAATTTTGTAGCAAACCATAGTCTTTATCCGTATATATAACTGATTGCTGATAATTTAAACTTTACTGCCGTATGGAAAAATTCAGTTATTTCAATATTAAGCCTGCAAAACAGATTATTCCGGTAATCCTGTTTGCACTGGCAACATTTATCTGCCCTTCATGTGAAAACCATGATGGTTTGCTAGAGGAGAGCGGTTCCGGAATCGAGAT
This sequence comes from Bacteroidales bacterium, assembly GCA_017848635.1. Classification (GTDB taxonomy): domain Bacteria; phylum Bacteroidota; class Bacteroidia; order Bacteroidales; family UBA932; genus JAFIHK01. The sequence continues at coordinate 2,429 of JAFIHK010000134.1, forward strand.
ATATCTACTAAATGATTATAGTACAGTTACCGGTGAAGGGCAGATAATTGATGAGAGTAGTATCAGAACAAAACCGACACCATTGGTGTACTACTCTGAAATTATTTCATACGACGATGACACACACACTATTGAGTTCACCAGATCTGCTGCTGACAAAATTTTCGGATTGAACACACCCACAAACGGAAAGGCATTTGCAATTATGGTCAATAGAGAGCTAATCTATACCGGATATTTTTGGCCGTTATACTCATCTGCCACATGTAACTGGCCGACAATCGATCCAATACCTCTTCATTCAGGAGTAAAGGCAAAAATCAATCTCGGATATCCGGGAGATTTTGGAGCGGAAAAGATAACCGACCGAAGAAACGACAGCAGAATAATTGCTATTTTGAGCAGAGATGGAAAGCTCCGATAGTTTATCAACATTCAATTTCGTTAAATCTTCGGTGATAATGGCGGGATTAGTGCAATTAAGCGGGTCCTTGTTTTAGAAGTGGCAAAGTAAATGACACAGTTGTACCTGTTCCATGTTTGCTTTCTATTGTAATTTTCCGCTATTTCTATGTATGAAATCCATGCAAAGCGTAAGGCCTAAACCTGTTCCCAACTCACCCTCTGTACCGGGTTGTTTATTATTGAAGGAGAAATTCATCAATTCTGAGATTTTATCTTCGGCCACGCCAATTCCGAAGTCCTTAACAGAAATTTTAATTGCACCCGCTTCTACATATTCATTAATTTCAATCACTCCTCCCATGTTGGAGAATTTTATAGCATTGGATATTAAATTTTTACTACGGTAGATATCATTCGTTTGGTTTACCATCTCTGTCATAACTATATATAACACCCCTATCGTAAAACCATATCCAATTCCCATTTTTGTGCCTTATCCTGTATTCGACCTCATAAGCCGGGGTTTCTCCGGAGAGGTGAGATATCATATTCTGCATTACTCCTTTATAATCTTCCGGATGGATCTTATCTGTAAAAAATGAGTATCCAATTTTTTCAGGGAGTTCAGAACGATTATAGCCTAATGCCTCCACCTTTTTATTGTTGAACTCTACAATATCCTCTTTTACATTCCAATTCCATTTGCCAAGATTACCTGACCACTCAAAATTTATATTTTGCTGAATTACAAGGTCATGCTTTAGAAGACCAACCTCTTCCTCCAGCTCTTTGACTCTTTTTAGAAGATACGTTACATCTGATATCTGCTCCATATCTTTGGAATATTATTTGTTCTGAAGATAAGCAAAATATTGTAATTATTCATTTAAAATTTATATCAATATCTTTGAATAAATATAAAATAGAGTGAAAAAAGGGGTACTTAGCGAACATAAAAAGATAATCGTATCACTTGCAGAGAGATACAACAATATGCAGTGGTTTGAAAACGATCCTGTGATTTTCCCGCGATTCTTTGCAGAGAGGGTTAAAAGCGGAGCATCAAAAACTGCCGATGTGGAGATCTCCGGGATCCTTGCAGCTCACCTGGCTTGGGGGCGAAGAGAGATGGTGGTAAGGGACTGTAATCGTCTTTTCGAAGAGATGGATAACCGTCCTTATGACTATGTTATGAACGGTAATTACAGAGAGGACAATAGGAGTCTGCATAGAACTATAAAATGGAGTGATTTCGCCCGAATCTGCACAAATTTGAGATCTTTTTATTCTCATAACAGCACTCTCGAGGGATTAACTCCGTCGGAGATACGAGAATCAATTTACGGCCAGAAACCAGATAAAAATGCAGCCAACAAAAAAATCCATATGTTCAGGAGGTGGATGGTCAGGAACGACGGTATAGTTGATCTCGGAATTTGGAAGAACATAAGTCCATCGGAGTTAATTATCCCTCTGGATGTACATGTACACAGGAGCTCATTATTACTCGGAATTACAGAGAGGAAGAGTGCAGATATAAAAACGGCTGAAGAGATAACTGAGTTTCTCAATCAGTTGTTTCCGGGAGATCCCTGTAAGGGAGACTTTACACTTTTTGCCTATGCTGCAGTCACAAAAAATCCACTATGGAGTGAAAGTCAAAAAAATGATTAAATTTGCAGCGCTAAATTTGAAACATTGATAGTAAAGTAATGCCAAACCTCTTCATTATTTCGGGAGCTAATGGTGCGGGGAAGACAACTGCATCATATACGATACTGCCAGAGATGCTTGAATGCAAGGAGTTTGTCAATGCCGATGAAATTGCAAGGGGATTATCTCCTTTTGCACCTGAAACCGCAGCAATTCAGGCAGGGAAGATTATGGTCGGCAGAATTAATGACCTCATTATCAATGGCACAGATTTTGCAATTGAGACCACCTTGGCTACCAGAAGCTATGTTAATATTATAAAAAGTGCCCGTGAAAGGGGCTATAAAGTAACACTCGTGTTTTTTTGGCTAAATATGGCAAGCCTTGCTGTTGAGCGAGTTAGGATACGGGTAGCTTCAGGAGGACACAATGTAGAGGAGAAAACTGTACGAAGAAGATACGAGATTGGTATAAAAAATCTATTTTCGCTCTATACTCCGCTATGCGACTACTGGATTGTTATAGACAATTCTACTATTCCCCAGGAGCCTATTGCCGAAGGGGGCAAAAACATTGAAATTAAAATATTTAACAAACAAATCTACACCAAACTGAGTAAAGCATGAATGAATTAGAGACTAAAGAACTACGGGAGAATATTCTCCTCGGTCTTAACATTGCATTTCAACGCCTTATAAAAGAAAAGAAAAGAAATAACTCCGAGTTGGCCTTCTCAAACAAAGGCAGAGTTGTAAGGGTAAAAGCCACTGAGTTATAATAATCTGAAAATGCTAAAAAGAGATATCATTACACTACTGTTTATAGTTTTAAACAGTAGTTTTTTATTTGCCCAGGGTGGAATTAAAATAGACACCAAATTTGAATCGGGCAGTATCGGGAGTTACAGAATAACGGATTCCGTAACTATTCCCGGAAGAGACGACGATACAATAAGAATAGTGAACTTAGATATTTTCTCCAGGTTCGATCCAAAGAATCCAGTAGATACATCACTCTCATCGAGCGCAAGGTGGTACTACTTCAGACTTACCGGAGTTAAAAACTGCGTGATCTACCTTAATATATTCAATTCTGAAGCAATAAGACCATTCTTCTCATACGACAATAAAAACTTTGAGCGTTTTTCATTTCGGGAGAACTCAAAAAAAGGGAGACTTGTAAAATTCTTTGAAAAGGATACTGTCTATATCTGCCATTACATTCCCTACACATATAGCAGGTTGCACTCAAAAATAGAACAGTGGAGCGATCGTAAATGTGTAGAGGTTGGCATTATTGGCAAAAGTCACGACACACTTGATATCCCGATGCTAAAGATAACAGACGGAAATGTATCAGACAGGAACAAAAAGGTTATATGGATTCACGGCAGATCACATCCGAGCGAGTCACCAGCCAGCTGGCATCTTGAGAGTCTGATAGATCAGATTTCGGATAATAGCGAGTATGCAAAAGAGATCCGGAAAAAATGTATCTTTTACATAGTTCCGTTTATCAATCCGGATGGTGTTTACGGAGGATATTCAAGATCTTCGTCAACAGGTGTGAATCTGGAGATCAACTGGGACAGACCCGACTCTTTAACGATGCCGGAGGTTAAGGTACTTAAACGGACAATCGATTCACTTTATAAAGTGCATAAAAGTATTCCGCTGTTTCTGAATATGCATTCGCAGATTGC
>JAFIHK010000135.1 GCA_017848635.1 Bacteroidales bacterium
AAGCTCAACCATCCTCTCCATCCTCTTTTTTGTATTGAGCAAGCAGATATTCACACTGCTCTCAATCCCCGATGAAGTTTTACCCGATGCAGTAAAATATTTTAACATAATAGTCCTTTTTACTACTGTTCCAACATTCATGATGTTTGGAATCTCAGCTATAATGAGGGGAGTAGGAAACTCAAAAACCCCTATTTACTTTATTGTAGCATCGGTATTCCTCAATACAATTCTCGACGTCGTTTTTGTAGTCGGCTTCAACTGGGGAATCGAGGGAGCTGCGTGGGCGACGGTTATATCCGCAGCCGGTTCATGGTTTGCAGCTTGGTACTACCTCAATCGGTGGGAATCACTGATCAGGTTTAACCTCAATTTCCGAAAGTGGAGATTCGACTCCGACAACTTCCGTCTCTCTTTAAAAATCGGTCTGCCATCAGGTATCCAGCAGACTCTTGTAGGGGTTGGGTCTATGGCTCTGGTGAGAATAGTCTCACCATTTGGAGTTGCGACACTTGCTGCATATACTGCGGCAGGTCGCGTTGACATGTTTGTATCTATGCCGGCAATGAACCTTGCTGCGGCACTATCTTCATTTGTAGGTCAAAATCTTGGAGCAAAAAGATATGACAGAATTCATAACGGATTAAAATCAACTCTTGTCTACTCCACAGCAATCTGTATATTTCTGTCGATTATCGTAGTCCTTTTCGGAAAAGAGATTATGGGTCTCTTTGTCGAGCATGGCACTCCATACTTCAACGAGGTAATAAATATCGGAAGGGAGTATCTGGTAATCGTAACATCATTTTACATTCTCTTCTCAACGATGTTCGTATTTAACGGAGTTACCAGAGGCGCCGGAGCTACTTTCGTACCGATGCTTACAACTACCTTGTCTCTATGGGTCGTTCGTATTCCTCTTGCTTACACTCTTTCAAAACACTTTGGGACAACAGGCATCTGGTGGTCTATCCCGATAGCTTGGTCTGTGGGACTTGCAGGTGCGTATCTTTACTATCAGTCGGGCATCTGGAAGAGACACGCCGTTAAAGATATTTAAACATATTCCAGACCCAATTGGCCAGGAGAGCAATAACCATTACAAATATATAAATTTTTCTTTTAACAAAGTGACTTTCAAGAAAATTCCACGCAGAATAGAGAGTTTTTCGCCCTGTTACAATATCAAAAACAAGCCACGGTGTAATAATTATCATACCAAATAATAATATTACACCTAAGGGATTATACCATAATGCACCCACCAGTGATCCGTTCAAAAGTGTAACTATTGCTCTGGAACTCCCACAGGCCGGGCAAGGAGCACCAGTTAACGCACGAAAAAGACAAACCTCAACATTTGTGTATGAAGTTTGATTTTCTCCGTATGACAAGTCCCGAGTCATTTGAAAGATGACCCAGGCAAAACCAACCACAAGAAGAGTGACCAGATAGGTGTATAATCTTTTAGCAGGCAAGATTAGTATATGATCTGCTGAAGAAGAATCATATTCTTCTCTTTTGCAACTCTCATAATAAGAAACCAGTCTACTATTGTCCAGATACCAAGCCCTCCGCAAGTAAGCAGCTTAAGTATACCAAGACCTACATCCCCTACAAAGAATCTATCTATGCCGAAATGGCCGACCAGAAGGGATAAAATAAGACATACCACAGGATCCTTAAACTGCATAGATTGCAGAATGAACCATTTAGAATCGTCTGTAGCAATAAGCTTTTCTCTGATTTGATACAAATGGTAACTTTCGAAATGCTTACCATTAGTCATGATAAACATATCAACTTTTTGTGAATCCATAATTTAAGTTTTAGGTTATAATTTTATTATAAAATCACCACGCCGATTTTAAGCCAACTGTTTTATTAAAAACCGGCTTTTCGGAAGTGGAGTCATAATCCTGAACAAAATACCCTATTCTTTCGAATTGTACCGCTACACCGGACTTATCGTCCAGAATGTGTTCATCAACATAACCCTTCACAATTTTAAGAGATTCGGGATTTAGATAGTTTTTATAATCCTCACCTTCGGGAACCGAATCCATCTCCGGCAGAGTAAATAATCTGTCGAACATACGGATTTCGGCCTCTTTTACGCTGCCCGTCTCGAGCCAGTGAATTGTACCCTTTACAGAGCGCCACTCACCACTTCCAGGACGACTGGATGGATCATATGAGCATCTGATCTCTACGATCTTACCTTTATCATCCTTAACAACCTCCTCACATTTAATAATATAAGAATACTTCAGCCTAACTTCACCACCAGGCTGGAGCCTGAAATACTTCTTTGGAGGATTCTCCATAAAATCGTCCCTCTCAATATATAACTCTCTTCCGAAAACAATCTCCCTGCTTCCTGCCTCAGGCTGTTCCGGATTCAAAGGGGCAGAGAATACCTCCTTTTGATCCTCAGGATAATTCGTAATCACGAGTTTTACAGGATCGAGGACTGCCATATATCTATTGGATCTTTTATTGAGATCCTCCCTAAGGCACCACTCAAGTAACGAGAGGTCTATAATATTGTCACGCTTTGCCACACCAACCTTTTCGGCAAATAGTCTGAGACTCTCAGGGGTATAACCTCTCCTGCGAAGTCCGCAAATAGTAGGCATTCTCGGATCATCCCACCCTCCGACATAATTATTTCTCACCAGCTCCAACAACTTCCTCTTACTCATCACAGTATAGGTAAGGTTAAGGCGGGCAAACTCATATTGATGCGAAGGGAATATCTCAAGCTTATCAATGAACCAATCATAAAGAGGCCTGTGAACATCAAATTCCAGAGTGCAGATGGAGTGTGTTATATTCTCAATAGAGTCACATTGCCCGTGAGCGTAGTCATACATAGGATATATGCACCATTTATCACCTGTTCTGTGGTGATCGGCGAAAATTATTCTGTATAGAATAGGATCGCGCATAAGCATATTAGGGTGTGCCATATCGATCTTAGCTCTAAGCACCTTCTCCCCCTCTTTGAACTTGCCATCTCTCATTTGAGTAAAAAGCGACAGATTCTCCTCAACACTTCTCTCTCTGAAAGGACTGTTTGTACCAGGCTGGCTTACAGTTCCCCTGCCCGCACGAATCTCCTCCTGGGATTGATCATCAACATAGGCGAGCCCTTTTTTGATTAGAGTGCACGCCCATTCGTAAAGCTGTTCAAAATAGTCGGAAGCGTAGAGCTCTGCAGCCCACTCGAAACCAAGCCATTTGACATCCTCTTTAATTGAGTCTACATATTCCGTATCCTCTTTCACAGGGTTGGTATCATCGAAACGAAGGTTGGTTTTTCCACCGTATCTCTTGGCAAGGCCAAAATTGAGGCAGATACTCTTTGCGTGCCCAATGTGAAGATATCCGTTTGGTTCCGGAGGGAATCTGGTAAGAATCGTTTTATATTTTCCGTTCTTAAGATCCTCTTCGATAATCTCTTCAAGAAAGTTCAATGATTTAGCCTCTTCGTTTTTCAAAATCTCTTCCATACTATTTGACAATTAACTTGCAAATATACCAATTCTTGCAATCAAATGTATAAATTTGCACCATAAAGATCTTTAATTATGGTACAATCAATGACCGGATACGGTAAATCCGAAACTCTTCACGAAAACAACAAACTTACTATAGAGCTGAGGTCGGTGAACGGTAAGGGTTCCGACGTAAATATTAAAACGCAGGTACTACCCAGGGAGCGAGAGTATGAGGTTAAGCAGATGATTTCACAATCTCTGCAAAGAGGGACAATCGACCTTTTTGCCACAATTGAATACTCACAGGAAAATAACTTCAGAAGAATCAACAAGGGTATCTTCGGGGCATATCTTGAGCAGATACGCGACCTTGCTCAATCTCACTCAATGGAGCTAAACGATGGAGAGATTCTATCTGCCGTACTCAGGAATCAGGATATATATGAACAATCTGCAAAAGAGGCGGACGACTCATTCTGGCTTACATTTAAAGCAGGAGTTGAGCAGGCGCTGGTTGCAATCAACAACTTCCGTTCACAGGAGGGTGCCAGACTCGCTGCAGAACTTGCCGAAAGAGTAAATAACATTACAGCACTGCTTAAGCAGGTAGAGGAGTATGAGGGTGAAAGGATCAATCTGCTTAAACAGAGGATCACAAACAGACTCGATGAGCTCAAAACCGGAGCCGATCCAAACAGGCTTGAGCAAGAACTCATATATTACATTGAAAAACTCGATATTACTGAGGAAAAGGTACGATTGGAACAACATTGTAAATATTTTATAGATACAATGTCGAACGAGCCTAATCCAGGCAAAAAGCTTGGTTTTATTGCCCAGGAGATGGGAAGAGAGATTAACACATTGGGATCAAAAGCTAACCACGCCTCAATTCAAAAATATGTGGTTCAAATGAAGGATGAGCTTGAGAAGATAAAGGAGCAATCTCTCAACATTCTCTAATTTCAATACGATGAGATTCACCTTTCCAGGAGATATTTTTTCCAGAACAATATATCCTCTGAAGATGAGTGGATAGCCTGCTTTGCCCGATAACCGTGCATTCCTCCGGGATATAGCATCAATTCAAAGTGTTTGTTTTCATTTATCAGAACATCTATCAGCTGAATTGTGTTCTGCATATGAACATTATCATCACCCGTTCCGTGTGTCAACTTTAACATTGAACCTTTATCGGGGGTGTAGCCGGCGATCTTGTTCAAAACGGCAGACTCCCGATACCCCTCCGGATTGTTTTGAGGGGTGTCCATATATCTCTCTGTATAGTGCGAATCGTATAATCTCCAGTCATATACTCCTCCACCGGCAACTCCACATCTGAAATATGCAGATCCGTCTGTCAAAGCCAGTGCTGTCATAGTTCCTCCGTAACTGAATCCGTTTATTCCGATCCTGGCAGCATCAATATAAGGCAGCTCTCTCAAATACTCGACCCACTCTATAAAATCGGAGAGCTCATATTTGCCCAACGATCTGTAAACGAAGTTCTGACCCTCCTTACCACAGTGCCCCGATGCTCTGTTATCGACATTTACCTGTATGATCCCTTCGGCATTGATCTGTTGCGATAATTGAGAGGGAGTCTTCCAGATATCCATAACGTTAGAAGAGTTTGGACCACCGTAAATATTAAATATTACAGGATACTTTTTGCCTTTATCAAAATTTTGAGGATATGTGATTGTCCCAGGAAGCTTGTATCCATCTTTGGTTGTGATATATACTAATTGAGGCAGAGATAATCTGCTCCAGTCGTAAGAGTCATTTTTTGAATTTTCGATCTCACGGATAAGCGGTGTTTTGCCAGTCAGACTGACAACAACAAGTCTGTCGGGCGAAACCAGATTTGATACTATCGCAGCATAATTTCTTTTATCCGGTGAGAGCGACACCGATTTATAGTTATACTCTCCTGTACTTACCTGACTTGTTGATATCTTTGAATAATTTTTGCTCCATTTGGTTCTAAAAACATCGTTTCTGACACTGCTATTACCTCTTGAAGTAAACCACAACTCTCCGGCATTTTCATCAAGAGAGACGATTTTTGTTCCCCAATTCATACCCTCCGTAATCTTCTTAAGAGAGCTCCCATCAAACGACAAATACCAGATATTCTCCCACATATCCCTGTCTCTAACCATATACACACCCTTCGAACCGAACTCTATCTGCTCAACCCATTCAACCCAACTCTTTTGACTCTCTTCATATATTTTGCTTATTCTTCCGCTCTCCGGAGTAACCCTGTAGAGAATGAGAGTATCCTGATCTCTGTTCATCCACTGAATTATACACTCTGACCCACCGGGCATCCAATATGGTGTTCCGAAATATTGATCCTTTGATGAATCAAAGTCGGCCCAAACTGTTTTTGCACTCTCACAATTGACAAATCCGAGCTTTACCGAAGGATTCGGATCTCCGGCTTTAGGATAATGGGTTTCGGTAAAAGAGCCGTGCTGGCCGCTATAATTCATTATTGGATACAACGGTACCTGAGTATCGTCGAAACGGTAATAAAGAATTGTTTTACTATCGGGACTCCACCAGAATGCAGAGTAGTTTGTGGCCCTGCCGAAAATCTCCTCATAATATACCCAGGATGCCCTTCCATTAAGTATAAGTTTTGTCCCGTCAAATGTCAGCCTGGTCTCCTTAGCCGTCTCTATATCAATTGAGTATAAATCGTTTTCTCTTGTAAAAGCCACCCTCCTTCTGTCGGGAGAGAGTGCAGGATTACACTCCGGTGAAGGTGTATTTGTAAGCCTCTTCTCAACTTTGCCTGAGACAAAATAGATATCCCCCTCTTTCAACACAACCTGACTCTCAACATTTTCGTCAGCTGCATATGGAGTGAATTCCAATGTCTTTATATTTAACTTCTTATACTCTTTTTTAAATCCGCTTATTTTTTGCAGAACGATATTGTTTTCATCTACCCAGCTATATGGAGATGAAATTGATTTTACAGGTTGTTGCGAATATATCTGCACAACCGGAAGAAGTAAGAGAAGTGTAATTGAACTGGCTTTTTTCATATTTTTCGCTCTATTTAAAAAACTTATTGTCAAAATTAACAAAATAAACCATATCGGTAGCCCTTGTTACTGCAGTATAAAGCCATCTGAGGTCATCCAAATTGATTTCATCCCTCCAAAATGGGTTATCTATAAACACACACCGCCACTGCCCCCCTTGCGATTTGTGGCAGGTAACCGCCGAAGCAAATTTTATCTGCAATGCATTGAAATATAGATCCTCTCTTACCGCCGAAATTCTCTTTCTCTTCGACTTGATATTTGAGTAGTCCTCCATAATTTCAAAAAAGAGCCTCTTCTGCTCCTCCGTTCCAAGTGATGGCCCCTCGCTCTTAAGCGTATCGAGAATTATTTTAGCCTTAATCTCTATATCATTGTAATCCGGGAATCTTAAAGTTGCTTCGGCAAATGAGAGTCCGTATCGATCTTCATACCCTGATATCCTCATCAGCTCTGCAACATCTCCATTGGCTATAAAATCTATATCAGAGGCCTCCTCAACAAATTGATAGCAGTTCTTTACAACCATCACTTTATCGCCCCTCCCCAGCCTCTCCTCTCTGTACTGAATTTTAGCTCTTATACCCTCATTGTATCTGTTCGCCCTTTTATTGGAACGGCATAAAACAAGAGTCTCTCCCTCTCCATATTTGTCATATGCATCGGAGATGGCCTCGATCAGATCTCCTCCCCCTATTCTCTTCACATCGCTGTACCCCGAAAGCTCAAGTTTGGGAAAATCGGTAATATTTCCTGAAATCATCTCTCTTATCAATGTAGCATTATGCAGAATTCCGCTCTCCGAAGCTTGCCTAACAACAGTAGTGAGAGTGGAGCGCTTAACTCGTCCATAACCATTCAGGACACTCTCATCCAGGGCATCGGAGAGTGTTGTCCCGACAGGAGGCAGCTGTGCAGGGTCTCCTAAAAGAATTAGTTTATTATTTGGTTTTGCAGATACAAATTCCGCAAGATCGTCCAGAAGTCTGCCGGAGCCGAACATAGATGCGTCATTACCCCCGTTTGATATGAGCGAGGCCTCATCTACAATGAAAATTGTATCGCTGTTCTGGTTTATATTCAAAGAGAATACTCCAAGACCATCCTTTGAGTTTTTCTGACGGTAAATATGTTTATGTATAGTATAGGCTTTTGAACCTGCATATCCCGACAAAACCTTTGCAGCCCGACCTGTTGGAGCAAGAAGCACGAAACGGCGTCCAAATTCGTTAAGAGCCCTTACCAGCGAGGATATTGCAGATGTCTTTCCTGTTCCAGCATAGCCATCCAAAAGAAATATCTCATAATCAGGAGATAGCAAAAACTCTGATAGTGCCTCAAAAAGTTTGCTCTGGCATTGAGTAGGTTCAAAACCGAGACCATCTACAAGTTTTTTTAATATAAAATCCTCTAATGCCATTTTTCAGTACTATTTTTTTCTGAATGTACCGAATACCAACAACAGCGTGAATATCTCCATACGACCCAGAAGCATCTCAAATGAGAGAAGAAACTTACCTGCTATTGGTATGGATGAGTAGTTTCCAAGAGAACCTACACTTCCGAATCCCGGGCCCACATTACCAATACAGGCGGCTGAGCCTGTAATCGATTCAACAACCGGAACCCCCATGGCGCTTAAAAGTAAGGCAGATCCAAAAAGTATTATAAGATAGAATATTATGAATAGATTCACCGAGTATACTATTTCGCTATCAATGACAGAATTTCCTATTTTTACAGGGATTACCGCGTTGGGATGAGCCTGACGCTGGAATTGTGTCTTTAGAGATTTAAAGAATATCCACACCCTGTCGGCCTTCATACCTCCCGAAGTTGAACCTGAACAGGCACACTGAATAGTAAAAAATGTTATTACCATCATTGCAAATCCAGGCCATACCGATGAATCTGCACTACCAAATCCTGTTGTGGTTCCACAAGATATAACCTGAAAATATGCATGCCTCAGAGCTATAGGCCACTCCTGAACACCTCCGAAAAATCTGATATCGGCAGCAACTAATAAACCTCCGA
>JAFIHK010000136.1 GCA_017848635.1 Bacteroidales bacterium
CTGTTATTGTTGAGCTTGTTGACGAACCTGAGAAAATTGACAATTTTCTCGTGAAAATAAAGCCCTGGATAGAGGCATCCGGGAAGGGAGCACTCATAGTATGCAACGATGCCGAAACATTTCTCTCAATCCAGGGTAAAAAATAATCTAGTACGATACAGGGTGGTTTAGCATCAGCTTTTGAGAATCCGTCAAACTAAGGAGCTTTTTGAGTTGTTCCTTCTCCATAAATGCCCTGCATCTGGTTACAAGACCAGTTCCCGCACAAAAAATGGAGATATTCTGGGATACTATGGCAGCGTCCATTGCAGCCCACTCCATTCTTAAAGACTCCTCTCCCATTCTGAATCTTGAGATATCGGATACCAGCAACAGAATCACCGGAGCTTCAGCAACGCTCTGTTGTCTGCCGGCCAGCAATTTCCGGTGGTCTCCCGAAGCCTTCAGCAAAAGCACATTATCTTTTGGATCATAAAGATATATACCCTGTTCCATAGCAACATAAACATCTACATCCTGTGCATTTATTGCAGATGGTGCAGTTCTTTTTCCCGACTCGGGACGATTTATCCCATTTGCCGCCCAGCACAGGTCAGACAGATCCGAAATTGATAACATCTGCTGGTTATATTTCGTAGCAGATGCTCTTAGCGAGAGCGCTTTCATTACAGGCACTCCTCTGTCGAGGTTGGGTTTCAACAGCTCAATCTTCTCCTGAGCAATAGCAGATAGCGAAAAAAATGTACAGATCAGCGATAACAAAAAACTCTTCATAAAATATATCATTAATAGTTAAATCAATTTTATTCTGCTCATAATAAAAAAAGTAACAATTCATTAAGTTCAAATTTATATAATATCTGCTTAAAATAAATAAATTTGCAGCGACTTGGAGAACTTTTTTTAACAACATATAATTTATGAGTTTTACACACGAAGTAGAGGGTATGATTTGCGTAGCCCAGGGAGCAAATCACGGCCCGGCACCAATTCCCCAGGAGGGTAAATGGGTAAAAGCAAAGGAGATTAAAGATATCTCCGGACTTACACACGGCGTTGGCTGGTGTGCCCCTCAGCAGGGAGCCTGCAAATTGACCCTGAATGTTAAAGATGGTATTATCCAGGAGGCACTCGTAGAGACAATCGGGTGTACGGGTATGACCCACTCTGCAGCAATGGCATCGGAGATTCTTCCGGGTAAAACAATTCTTGAAGCTCTCAACACCGACCTCGTTTGCGATGCTATAAACACAGCTATGCGCGAACTCTTCCTTCAGATTGTTTACGGACGCACTCAAACTGCATTTTCTGAGGGTGGACTCCCTATCGGAGCAGGTCTCGAAGATCTCGGAAAGGGATTGAGGAGCGTAACCGGAACGATGTATGGCACAGTTGCCAAGGGTCCTCGTTATATGGAGATGGCAGAGGGATATGTAACCAAAGTTGGCCTGAATGAAAAAAGTGAGATCATAGGCTACGAATTTGTTAATCTTGGCCGCATGATGGACATGATTAAAAACGGTACCGAAGCAGGAGAGGCTTTGAAGAAGGCTTCAGGCAAGTATGGCCGTATGGAAGATGCAGTAAAAATTATTGACCCGAGAAAAGAATAGGAGATTTTATTATGCCATTATTTGAAAGTTACGACAGAAGAATTAATCAGATCAACAAGGTGCTTAATTCTTACGGAATCTCTTCTATAGAGGAGGCTAAGACAATCTGCGACAATCTCGGAGTAGATGTGTACAAAATTGTAAAGGATATCCAGCCGATTGCATTTGAAAATGCAATGTGGGCATACACAGTTGGTGCTGCAATCGCGATCAAGAAGGGGCAAAAGATTGCCTCCGATATAGCAGCTACACTGGGAGAGGGTCTTCAGGCCTTCTGTATCCCAGGATCTGTTGCCGACGACCGTAAGGTGGGTATCGGACACGGAAATCTTGCGGCAATGTTGCTCAGAGAGGAGACAAAATGTTTTGCATTCCTGGCAGGTCACGAATCTTTTGCCGCTGCCGAAGGTGCGATAGGTATCGCCAAATCGGCGAACAGGGTTAGAAAAGAGCCTCTGAGAGTTATCCTGAACGGATTAGGAAAAGATGCAGCAAAAATCATTGCCAGAATCAACGGCTTTACCTATGTTCAGACTCAGTTTGACTACGCTTCGGGTGAACTGAACGAAGTGGGAAGAACATCATATTCTGAGGGAGAGAGAGCAAAGGTAAACTGCTATGGTGCAGATGATGTAAGAGAGGGTGTTGCAATCCTTCACAGAGAGGGAGTTGATGTGTCAATCACCGGAAACTCTACAAATCCGACACGTTTCCAGCACCCTGTTGCAGGAACCTACAAAAAAGAGTGTATTGAACAGGGTAAAAAATACTTCTCTGTCGCTTCAGGAGGAGGGACAGGCCGTACTCTACACCCAGACAATATGGCTGCAGGTCCAGCTTCTTACGGAATGACCGACACTATGGGACGTATGCACTCAGATGCTCAGTTCGCGGGATCTTCATCGGTACCTGCTCACGTTGAGATGATGGGTCTTATTGGCATGGGTAACAATCCGATGGTAGGAGCATCGGTTGCCGTTGCCGTTGCCATATCTCAGGCAATGAATAAATAGTTAGTTGCTAAATAGCAAAAGACCGGCTGAATTTAGATTCGACCGGTCTTTTTTATTTAAAGGAGAGATTGCTTTTGATTATCACATATCTCCTCTGTCTATCTGAACAGTTTAAATTTCTCTTTACTCTCTCCACATATAGGACAGGTCTCAGGAGCTTTTGACATATCCAGTACGTTCCCGCAAACCATACACACGCCAAATTGAGCTGCAGCATCTGCGGTTAGGGACTGAACCTGACTTTGAGCCTCTTTTATCTTTAATGCAGCATCCAGCAACTTTACAATAACAGTATCATTATCTTTTTTAGCCTGATCAATATAAGCAGGGTACATAGAGGAGATCTCTACCGATAATGCAAGTACAGCCTCAGCAAAATTTTCATTTGTAGATTTCAGTTCAACTGGCTGATTCGAAAGGGTGTCCTGCACCTTCCTCTCTGTTGCAAGAGCAACAAATTTTGAGTTGATAACAGAGTCAGAGGCTGCAAGAGCCTTGAAGTATGCAGCTATCTGAGGCATTGAATCCTTCTCGGCTTGCGCAGCCATCGCATTGTACTTGTTAATCTGAATTTTGTTGAATCCAAGAATGTTTTTAAGATTGTTTTGTGTAGGAGTAGGCTGTTTACATCCGGTAATAGCAATAACTGCCACAGCCATAATAGATAAAAACTTTTTCATATTTATTGATTTTTTGAATGTATCCATTTAGAAACCTTTGGAGCCTCCCAACTGTTCATCCTGTCAAGTGCCTCTTCCGGAGAACATGCAAAAATGACCATATCCCTGTTTTCCGATTTTAACAGCTCTGTTTCGGTCATTCTGCCTATCTGGCGCATTAATCCGTCATAGTATCCGTTCAGATTAAGTATCGCAGATGGTTTTTTGTATATTCCAAGCTGACACCAGGTTAGTACCTCGAAAAGCTCATCCATTGTACCGTACCCACCCGGAAGAGAGATAAATCCATCAGACATTTCGGCCATTTTAGATTTTCTCTCCTGAAGAGAATCAACACTTATAAGATTGGTGAGTCCTCTATGGGCAATCTCTCCGGTAATAAAATAGTGAGGGATTATTCCGGTAACTTCACCTCCTGCTTCAAGGGCGCTGTTAGCTATTACAGACATAAGTCCTACATCTGCTCCTCCATAAATAAGTTCAATTCCGTTGATTGCCAAAATTCTGCCAAGCTCTTTTGCAGTATTCACAATAGATACATCGTTTCCCAAACTTGATCCGCAGAAAACTGATATTCGCTTTAGATTAGTGTACTTCATCAATTATATTATTAACATCAAATCGCTTCAACTCTTCGCACAGCTTAGGAAACCATTCTTTAAAATAGGAAACGGAATCAGCAAGCCTCTCCGAATAACCATCTGCACTCAAATCATTAATGTTTCTTACCTCATAGGAGAGTTCATCGCTGGCAAAAAAACCCAGACTCGATTTGAGCTTATGAGAAATACTCTTAACAAGCTCAATATCATTATTTTCGAATCCCATAACAATTCCTTCATAATAGCTCTCGCTAACCTCTATGAATTTGTCAATCATAGTCTTTACAATATCCACATCCTCCCCGAAAGAGGCCTTAATATTCTGGATACTTATCAACTGAGAGGCTCCTCTCCCGGTATCTGTCAGAGATGAACCAGATCCATTTGCCGA
>JAFIHK010000137.1 GCA_017848635.1 Bacteroidales bacterium
GTTGATTTTATTTGGTTCCATTGTCTGATGCGGTGTTAAATCTCTTTCGCACAAAAATCTTTTTAAAGAAGCCTATATATGCATCGGTGTTGAAAAGTGATGAGTCTCTGGTCGATTTCCATGTGAGAAATGCACCCATCGGGAATAGCACAATGGTCGAAATGAGCGTACCTATGGCAGGAGATATGGCCCCGTCGGTAGCGAGTTTTTTCCCGCTTATATCTACAACCCAGTAAATTACAAAGAAGAACATGGAGATGATGACCGGTGTGCCGAGCCCCCCTTTTCTTATAATCGCTCCCAAAGGTGCCCCGATAAAGAAGAAGATGAGGCAGGCAAGGGAGAGCGTGAATTTCCTGAACCACTCAATTTTTACCTTTCTGAGTGCGGTCGTGTTTTGTGCCTCCTCTATAACATAGCTGTCTACAATTGTTATTCCGTTCTGGAGGGCAGATATTGCATTGGAGTATGCGCTCTTCTTGAGCCCTGCACTTTTGGCGCTGAATATTGAATCAACAGGCATTTCTCTCTTCATTTTCCTGAACCCGAGAGAGTCGAACTGTGAAGTAAATGCCAATCCTCCACCGGTAAGAAGTGTGCGAATCTGGTAAATCTTTATTTTTGCGTAAAGTGAGTCCAGTGAGTCTCTTCTATGAGAAAGCTGATTGATATTCTGGGACATTACCTCGTTGCGGAAACGACCCTGACTACTTCTCTTAAATGCATAGTTTTCAAGAGAGACATTCAATTGTTGCTTCTTGAATCCTATTCTCTGCAAAGTGAGAGAGGAGTCCATGTAGCTATTGCGCTCACTCTCCTCATATGAGTATCCGTTATAAAGTGTGAAGATGAGGTTACGCTTGTTTTTTGTGAGCTTTATAGATCCCGAATCGGCAACAGTGACACTTGTGTTTGATGAGGCTCTGCTATGGTCATAAACCATCACCCCGTATATTGTACCGCTCTTGCTGTCCCTGTCTGATATTCTGATTATATAGTTGTCGATTCCGTTATAAAAGACCCCGGTAGGGATTCTTATCTCCTCTCTGGTCTTTCCTATATCTGCCCTAAGTGAATATATATTATTGAATGCAACAGGGATCAGATTGTTGGAGACGAAAAAGGCCCCTATGCTTATAAAAATTGAGAGGGCTATCAGCGGGGCGATTATTCTCGGCAGCGAAATACCGGCTGCCTTCATTGCAAGCAGCTCATTGTTCTCCCCGAAGCTTCCCATAGTCATAATTGATGCAAGGAGGGTTGCAAGAGGAAGTGCGAGTGGAATAAGTGTCGCTGAACCCCAACCAAGAAATTCAATAATTACGCCCAGCCCAAGCCCCTTACCTACAAGTTCGTCTATGTATAACCACAGAAACTGCATCATCAGAGCGAATACCACGATAAGAAAGGTCAGGACAAAAGGCCCGAGGAACGATCTTAGTACAAAGAGATCAAGTTTTTTCAATTTATTGATATTTGATTGCCAACTCTTTTAATTTTTCAATTGCTGCCTGAATTCCGGTAATATCTTTCCCTCCGGCCGAAGCAAAGAAGTTCTGTCCACCGCCTCCACCATTGATCAGCTTCGATGCCTCTCTTATGTGTGCAGATGCATTTGCCCCCGATTTTACCAAATCGTCGCTATACATAAGTGCAAGGGCGGCTTTCCCTTCGTATGTGGTTCCTGCAATCATTACACAAGATTCGCCGGCACCTCTGAGCATAAATGCAAGATCCTTTACAGTAGAAGGGGAGTACTCACCTGTCAGAATTACAAATTTGCTGCCATTAATAACCTCTGCCTCTTTGAGCAGTTTAACCTTGAGTGCGGCTACCTTCTCAGCAACAAGCTCATCGTAGCTCCTCCTGATCGATTCAAGCTCCTCATTTGTTTTCTGTATAGCTCCGAGCAGATTTGGATTGTTGTTAAAGCATGCTCGTATCTGCTTAAGCAGATTCTCATTCTCCTCAACAATTCTCTCCGCTGCTGCACCTGTAGTGGCCTCAATTCTTCTTACACCTGCTGCAATTGCACTCTCCGATATTATCTTGAACAGCCCGATATTCCCGGTTGCCGATGTGTGAGTGCCTCCGCATAACTCAAGCGAGTCACCGAACTGAATAACTCTTACACTCTCGCCGTATTTCTCCCCGAAGAGAGCCATTGCACCCATCTCTTTTGCTTGTGCAACAGGGATATTGCGATATTCTGTTCTGGCTATATTTTCCCTTATATATCTGTTCACAAGGTTCTCAACTTTTTTAAGGTCCTCTTCGGATATCTTTTCGAAGTGCGAAAAGTCAAACCTGAAATATTCGCTTGACACAAGAGAGCCTTTCTGTTCAATATGAGTTCCCAGAATATTTCTTAAAGCTTTATGCAGCAGGTGAGTTGCAGAGTGGTTATTGGCAATGGCAATCCTGCGCTCTTTGTCCACAACCGCTTTGAATGCAGCATCCAGCTTTGAAGGGAGCTTCTCTACAATATGTATGTTGAGGTTATTCTCCTTTGTTGTATTGGTAACCGATACTCTCTCTCCGGAAACAGACTCGAGATATCCTGTGTCGCCTACCTGTCCGCCACTCTCTGCGTAGAACGGACTTTTGTCAAGAACAAGTTGGAAGAACTCCCTGCTCTTGGTTTTAACCTGCCTGTATCTGATTATTCTAACGCTCTCCTCCTCAAGGTGCTCATATCCGGTGAACTCTGTAGGAGCCGACTCTACAACGCTAATCCAGTCACCCTCCTCCGATGAGGTTGCGTTGCGGCTTCTCTCTTTCTGCTTTTGAAGCTCTGCCTCGAATGCGGTAAGATCAATTGTAAATCCATTCTCCTTAGCTATCAATTCACTCAGGTCTATCGGGAATCCGAATGTATCATACAGCTCAAAGGCATCTGCCCCGTTGATAACCATTCCGGGGCGACTCTTCTCCATAATGCTCTCGATAAGCTTTATCCCCTTATCAAGAGTTCTGAGAAATGCCTCCTCCTCCTCTTTAATAACCTTCTCAATAAGTTGCTTCTGCGATTTTAGTTCAGGGAATGCGTCACCCATCTCGGTAACAAGTACGGGAACCAGCCTGCATAAGAACGGTTCGTGAGCTCCGAGGAATGTATATGCATAGCGAACAGCTCTTCGCAAAATTCTTCTTATTACATAGCCGGCCTTTACATTCGAAGGGAGTTGACCGTCGGCAATAGAGAAGCTGATTGCCCTTATATGGTCTGCAATAACTCTCATTGCTACATCGCTCTTTGGTGACTCCCCATA
>JAFIHK010000138.1 GCA_017848635.1 Bacteroidales bacterium
AAAGGATAAGACAGAATACCGTCTCCTTACCAAGGATTATGTCTCTGTAACAAAATTTGAAAACGAGGAGGTACTCAAGGTTGATCCTGAAGGGTTACGTCTGCTCACAAAACAGGCCTTTCACGATGTGGCATTTATGCTAAGACCTGAACATAACGAGCAAGTCGCTCAAATTTTGAACGATCCTGAGGCAAGTAAGAATGATAAGGCAGTTGCGCTTACTATGCTCCTCAATGCAGATATTGCCTCAAAGGGTGAGTTGCCATTCTGCCAGGACACGGGTACAGCGATTGTTGTTGCCAAAAAGGGTCAACGAGTATGGACAGGAGGTAACGACGAAGAGGCTATCTCCCACGGTGTATTTGATACATACACTACCGATAATCTGCGTTACTCCCAGACTATTGCTCTCGATATGTACAACGAGAAGAACTCGGGAAATAATCTGCCTGCACAGGTCGATATTTATGCAACAGAGGGTGATGAGTACAAGTTTCTCTTTATTGCCAAAGGTGGAGGATCTGCCAATAAAACATATCTCTTCCAAGAGACGAAGGCTCTTCTTAACCCGGAAACACTTGAGAAGTTTCTTATTGAAAAGATGAAGACTCTGGGTACTGCCGCGTGTCCTCCTTATCACATAGCTTTTGTAATAGGGGGAACATCTGCAGAGACCAACCTTAAAACCGTTAAACTTGCTTCGGCAAAATATTATGATGAGTTACCGGTTATGGGTAGTGAAGCAGGACACGCTTTCCGCGATAAGGAGATGGAGGCGAAACTTCTTAAAGCGGCACAAAATATCGGTTTGGGAGCACAGTTCGGGGGTAAATACTATGCTCACGACATCAGAGTTATAAGGCTTCCACGTCACGGTGCTTCGTGCCCTGTGGGTATGGGGGTCTCTTGCAGTGCCGACAGAAATGTTAAGGGAAAGATCAATAAAGAGGGTATCTGGATTGAAAAGCTCGATTCAAATCCTATCAGACTTGTACCTGAGAAATATCGTAACAGTGCTGCCGTACACCAAAGTGGAATTCAGGTAGACCTCAACAGACCTATGAAAGAGGTGCTTGCAGAATTAAGTAAATATCCGGTATCAACATTTCTTTTGTTGAAGGGAACAATTATAGTCGGTCGTGATATTGCTCACGCCAAGCTTAAAGAGAGAATAGACAGGGGAGAGGGGCTCCCTCAATATATGAAGGATCACCCGATCTACTACGCAGGTCCGGCCAAAACTCCTAAAGGCATGCCTAGCGGATCATTCGGCCCTACAACAGCGGGGAGAATGGATTCTTATGTAGATCTATTCCAGAGTCATGGTGGAAGTATGATTATGATTGCAAAAGGTAACAGAAGTAAACAGGTTACCGATGCCTGCCACAAATATGGCGGATTCTATCTGGGTAGTATCGGTGGACCTGCAGCAATCCTTGCAAAAGACAGTATTAAAAAGGTTGAAGTTCTTGAGTATCCTGAACTGGGAATGGAGGCTATATGGAAAATTGAGGTTGAAAATTTCCCTGCCTTTATCCTTGTAGATGATAAGGGTAACGATTTCTTTCAGCAACTTTAATTACTCTGAAGGTCAAGAGATTTGGTCCAAATAAAAAGCTCTCTGTAAACTATCTCTCTTGAACTCTTTTTAGAAAGAACCAGGTCGTGCATTCCTCCGGGGATCACGACCTTTTTTACATTATTACCCAATCTGCCGGAGAGTCTCCCGATATCCTTAACATCCAGAACCACATCGCTTAATTTGCTAATCTCACTGAAATTACCGGATGATGACCTGTCGGAGTACATTACCAAGATCGGGTACTTGATATTCAGCCCTCTTCTTATCTTCTTATGACCTTTATGGATTGCCCTAATCCACCCACTGTAGTTATATCCTGGGGCAATGGGTTTTTTTATGGTATCGAAATCCCACTCTCCATAATACTTTTTGTGTATAGACATTCCGTTAACACTACGCCCCTTTTCGGCAATCCTTATCTTTTTGAATATAGTTGCAACAAATGATAGCAGTGGGATAGATACTCTCTCCTGAAAAGGTGTAAGGTTGAAGTCGAGAAATGGGGAGTTTAAAAAGAGACCCTTTAAACCCTCAACCGAGACTCTGCTCTCCAAATAGAGAGAGGTAACGAGTCCTCCCATTGAGTGTGCATTTATGATGAATCCGGAATTACCTTCGCTGCGTATTACCTTTATGGCAGAATCAATTTCAGGGAAATACTCTTTAACACTCTTAATGTAAAATGGAGTCTGACCCTTTAAGATTGAACGGCCGCATCTGCGCAGGTCAAGGGCATAAAAATTAAATCCCATTTCATTATACCTTTTCGCCAACTCGGTCTGGTAAAAATAGTCAGAGAATCCGTGAATGTATAGCACCGCTTTGGCCGACTTTTGTTCAGTCAATTTGCGAACCAGTGTAGCTACAACCCTCCCATCATACTCTCTACCCATCTCGAAAACACACTTTTCGAATCCGGGTCCCAGCTCGTCGGGTGAGTATTTACGCCTCTGTGCAGCCTCTCCGGTAGAGGGGAGAAGAGATATTAATATTGCAAAAAGGGTTAAAAACGAAATTTTCATAACTTTATAGGTGAACTAGAAATAAAGATAGATGTTATTTTCAAAAAAAGATGAATAAAATGCTACTCCCAATCGCGATTCTGATTGTCGCAATCTCACTTATTTTTTATGCATATTTTAGATTCAAATCTATGCTAGGCTGTTGGCCTCCTGTTGTAACATATATATTTACAGCTGTTTATTGGACTATGGTTGCAGCCTTCTTCTATAGAATGTTTATTGGAGAGAGCTTGAATCTCACTCTGTCATATATTTCGGGAATAATTGGTTACAACTGGTTTTTCATATTTATATGGATGATAATAATCATAGCCGGGTTGGATGTTTTGCGACTTTTATCCTGGCTCACGAGGTTTCAACCTTCATTCATTTTGGATAACATAGTGATAGTACAACGAGTATTCTCTTTATCAATCCTGTTTTTCGTGGTTTTGCTGATCTCTGTCGGCAATTACAGATTCAACCACCCTAAGGTTGTAAGACTTAGTTTGAATAAAGATTTAATAGAGAACTCACCTGTTTCGCACGAAGAGAAAACAGAAGAGAATAGCGGCCGGTTGAGAATAGTTATGGCCAGCGATCTCCATATGAGCTCATATATAGCTGCTCGTGATGTGGAGCGTTTTGCGAAAATGATTAACAGAGAAAATCCGGATATAGTAATATTTGCAGGAGATTTGGCCGACAGAAGCATAGAGCCGCTTGAAAGACTCAATCTGGGCAGATATTTCGGAGAGATTAATTCCAAATATGGAATATTTGCAGTTCCCGGAAATCACGAAACATATGGAGGAAAAAGAGAAGATCTTTTTAATCTTTATCGCACCTGGGGAATCAAAGTATTGAAAGATTCCGTCTGTACCATAGAGGATAGAGTCAGCATAGTCGGCAGGGACGACAGAAGTAATCACAGGAGGGCGTCTTTGGATACTCTTTTAAAAAGAGCCGGCACAGAGATTCCAGTAATCCTTGTCGATCACCAGCCGTACGATCTTGGTGATTATGAAAACAGGGTTCTGCTTTACCTTGGTGGTCATACGCACAAAGGGCAGTTTTGGCCTGCTACGGCAATAGTTAAGCAGATGTATGAACTGGCATACGGATATCTTAAGAGGGGGAGCACCCACTACTATGTAAGCTCAGGTCTTGGAATATGGGGACCAAAAATAAGATTGGGCTCAGACTCAGAACTTGTTGTTATAGACTTAAAATATAGATAATGAGAAATTTTACACTCCTGATTTTTATAGTTATTTCGGTACAAATATCTGCACAAAACAGAGTTCAGATAAGTTACATTGATTACATAAAAAGGGTGACTGATAATAATCTTGAACTTGCTGCCGAAAAACTGAATCTCAATATTGCAGATGCAAAAATAGAGATATCCAAACTATTCAAAGACCCTTCTATAGGCGTTGGTTACTCGAATGCCGATATAGCCGGGGAAAAAATGGGCAGTGGGGTTTCATTTGAGATCTCAAAAACCCTTTCGCCTGGGAAAAGAGCTGCTGCAATTGACGCAGCAATTACCGAAAAGCAGATGAGTATTGCTCTGCTTAAGGACTATATGAATAATCTCGTATCAGAGGCTACTCTCTTATGGATAGAGGTGATTCGTCAGCAGAGAATTTATAGTGTGGAGAAAGAGACTTATCATAAAATTAAGGAGCTTGCTGCAAAAGACAGTATCAGGCTCACGAAGGGTGATATAAATGAGACCGATGCGGTTCAAAGTATTATTGAGGCCGGCAAAATGTATCACGATCTGCTCAGCAGGGAGGCGGAGATGCATAACCTTCAGTTCAGGTTATCAAAATTCTGCTCCGTTAGCGGAACCGATACCATATTTGTACCTGCATCGAGAATTCTAAGGCACCAAAGAGTAAAACCGTTAAACGAAATAGTTTCAATTGCTATGGAGAACAGGGCTGATCTTGCTGCGGCTGAGGCAGATGTGCGTTTGTCGGAAAAACTGCTTAAGATTGCTCAAATCTCTCGCCGTCCCGATATAGATGTGAGTTTAGGAGTTAATCTCAACAGGAGAGCGTACAATATGGAGGCTCCCTCTCCTCCGCATAGTGAAGTTTATATGGGGCTCTCCATTCCTATCCAGATATCCAAATCACTATATAGGGGGGAGATCAGGCAGGCGGAAGCATTAAGGCAACAGAGTGTAATAAGGTATCAGAATGCACTGCTGCAAATTGAATCGGATGTGGTTGAGGCCTATAATCTGTATATCGCAAAAGATAGACAGCTTAAATCCTATTCCGATGGTCTTCTGCTTCAGGCAAAAAGAGTGCTTGAGGAGAAGAAGAGGGGATACAACTCAGGAGAGACTCCTTTTTTGGAAGTTCTTGATGCTCAGAGAACTTACGATGAAATATTGATAAGTTACTATAATACTTTTTATGACAAAACGGCAGCCCTCATCAATCTTGAGAGAGCTGCCGGATATTGGGATCTTGAATAGAAGTCCGAAATATTTACCAGCTTCCGCCGGCACCGCCTCCGCCAAATCCGCCTCCGCCGAATCCGCCGAATCCACCTCCACCGAATCCGCCACCGGATCCGAATCCACCGCTGCTTCTGCGCCCTCCGCCGGAAAGCATTGAGGCAAGGAATAGAGCCTCCCATGGACCTAATCCACTGCGTCTTCCTCCGCCTCCACCAAGATTTTTTGGTCCTTTTCTGCCTCCTATAATAAATAGAAGGGCAATAACTATAACAAAAATTACAACTCCAATTGATGCAGCAGCACCATCATCTTCGGTTTTCTTTGCATATTCGGCAGTACTGTACTCCCCGGATGCAAGCTTCATAATAACGTCAAGGCCTTTTTTAACACCGCTGTAATAATCATTTTCTCTAAAGGATGGGATCATCTCGTTTGTCACTATTCTTTTGCATATTGCATCGGGAATAGCCCCCTCAAGACCGTAACCGGTGGCTATAAAAGCCTCCCCCTTAGTCTCGTTCTTTGGTTTGATTAAAATTACCACTCCATTATCGAAACTCTTTTGTCCTACGCCCCAGGAGTCACCTATTTTAAATGCAAGTTGTGCCGGAACATCACCTCCTAAATCATTAAGTGTGACAACTACTATCTGATTAGAAGTCGAGTTAGCAAAGTCCGTTAACAGCGATTCGAGCGAACCAATCTGTTCGGGTGTGAAAATTGAAGCAAAGTCATTTACGAGCCTTGGAGGGTTCGGTCTTGCAGGCACCTGAGCAAAAGCGCTGTATGCTGTTGCCAGGGAGATTATTGCTGCAATTAAAATAGATTTTAACTTAACCGAAAGAGACATCATTACTTTGCTCATTTATATCATTATCCTTTCTTGGGAAAAATTCGCCAAGTTTATTGCCAGACAACTCTACTGCCGAGGAGATACCGGTAATGATCTCTCCTTTTCCGAAATGGGTTGCAATTTCGCTCTTAACAGAGTCCCAAAAATTCTCAGGTACTCTGGAGTCGATACCAATGTCTCCAATGATTGAGAACTTATGTGATTTCAGGGCTACATATATAAGAACGCCATTTCTCTCTGCAGTCTCATACATCTTGAGTTTGTTAAATATGAGAACAGCTCTCTCAACCGGGTCACCGCTACAATTGTTCTCAATATGCACACGGATTTCACCGGATGTTTTAAGCTCTGCACTCTCTATTGATTTGACAATGAGTGCCTGTTCATGCTTGGATATAAGTGGTTTGCCGAACACGGTACTAAAATTCTACTTTTGGAGCACTCTCTGCACCCTCTTGAGCTTCAAAATAGGCCTTACGTTCAAATCCGAATAAACCGGCAATCATATTTCTTGGAAATAGTCTGATTTGGGTATTGAACATCTGAGCAGCCTCATTGAATTTTTGGCGTGCAACGGTTATTCTGTTTTCAGTGCCTTCAAGTTGTGCCTGTAGCTCGAGGAAATTCTGGTTAGCCTTGAGATCGGGATACTGCTCCTGAATCATCAGAAGTTTGCCGAGAGCATTGGTAAGGTCTCCCTGAGCATTTTGGAATTCAGCCAGCTTTTCTGCAGATATGTTTGCAGGATCAATAGTTACAGCAGTGGCTTTTGCTCTCGCATTGACCACTCCCTCAAGTGTTCCCTGCTCGTGTTTTGCATACCCTTTTACAGTAGCTACAAGATTGTCGATAAGATCGGCTCTTCTCTGGTATTGAGTCTCTACATTGGACCAGGCAGATGTTACTCCCTCCTCCATCTTTACCATTTTATTGTATGAGCTTTTTGCCCAAAGCCCTATAATTACTAATACACCTGCAATAACAAGAAGTGCAATTAGTCCTTTTGAAAGTTTCATATTAATATTCAGTTATGGTTAAATATCGTTTGTATACCTTATACATCTTACAGAGGCTCCAAACATATCTTTATTGGTATAGTTGTACGGGAAATCGGATCTGTCGAAATAGATATATCTGTAGTAAGCATTAGAGGCATCTTTTTGTGTGGCAGACCACCAGAATCCATACTCTCTCAGGTAGTTATATCTCTCAAACCCCTTCTGGGCCTGACCGGCAGGAAGTGCGTTCCAGTTGTACATATTCAGGTGATTGTGGTCGGGGCTGTATTTCCAGATAGATGCACTGTTCATATAGGCTGTAGGTGTTACCTTCTCTCCGATTCCACTCCAGTAATTATCGAACGGGAGGTAAGTACCACCGTTCAGATTTTTAGCAAGATCTTCCCAGTCTTCGTTGGTAGGGAGACGCCAGCCCGGAGGGCATAATCCTTGAGGTCCTCCACCAATTCCGGATGTACTAACGCCACCGGTTGCATCTGCCCATGTGTAGAGCCTTCCGAATGCAAACGAGATCGCCTCTGCATCCAAATAGGGGTGTCCCTTTCCGGAAGCCTTGTAGTTAAGATTCTGGGTAAACCAGTCAAGCTTTCCGATGTGTGTGTAGTAGTATGTCTGGTTATCCCTTGGGTCGATAAATGATTGATCTCCTTTTGTAATTCCGCTGAAGCTTCCTCCTTCGGCATAATTGAGAACTACTGTCGATTTTGAACTGGCTGAGCTCACATAGTCACTATGTCTTGCCACAACCTGAATCGTATATGTCCCGATAGTAGCCGGAGTTGCAACCTTTACGCTCTGCCCGAAGACAGAGTCTTTTGGGAAGCCCGATGTCGTCCACTTGTATGTTACATTTTCAGTAGGGTTTGTTAATCCTGTTACCGATAGGGTAATAGAGTCGTTTGCCAGAATGTACGCCGGCAGATCGATCACAAGAGAGCCCTCCATATATTGAGATTCCGTTTCGCTCTTCTTGCAAGATACAAGGGATAATCCGATGAGAAAAACTGTTATAGCAGAAAATAAAAGATTGCCGGTTTTTTGTCTGTTCATAGTATTACAAAAGAAAATATTAAACAAAGATAAACTAATTTTATTCTAAATTTGTGCCACAATAGATCATACGATGAAAAAATCCCATTTAAATTTATTTATAACAGCCATAGCTGCCACACTTTTGTTTACTGAATGCAGTCCTAATCAGGAGTATAAAGTTATCGACGGGTTTACTCAGGGCACTACATACCATATAGTTTACGAATACCCCGGCAAAGATTCTCTGAACAGTGTAATCGATGAAATACTTACATCGATTGACAACTCAATGTCGGTTTACAATCCAAAATCAATTGTATCTGTCATCAATTCGGGAAGAGACACTACTCTTGACTCTCTTTTTATTAATGTGTTCAATAAATCGGTCGAAATTAACAGAATAAGCGCCGGCGCCTTTGATATATCGGGAGCTCCTCTTTTTGAAGCCTGGGGATTTGGTTCGGGTAAAAGAGTTACAGATATGACCAAACCGGTAGTTGATAGCTTGTTGCAATATGTGGGGATGGATAAGGTAAAGATCGAAAATGGGAAACTTATTAAGCTAAAAGATGGGGTAAAACTAAATTTTAATGCCATAGCTCAGGGAGATACAAGCGATGTGATTGCAGATGAGTTTGACAAGCGTGGCATTAAGAACTATCTTATTGAGGTAGGTGGGGAGATATATTGTAAAGGATATAACAGCAAGGGCGATGAGTGGAGTGTTGGTATTGATCGTCCCGAAGAGGGTAATGTAATACCCGGAGAGGAGGTTCAGGCGATTTTGCTGTTGAAAGATAGAGGATTGGCTACCTCTGGTAATTATCGCAAATTTATTGAAGAGGATGGGGAGAAGTTCTCCCATACTATCGATCCGAGATCGGGATATCCGGTGAAGAACAGATTGCTAAGTGCAACTGTAATTGCTCCTGATGCAATGACTGCCGACGCTCTGGCCACATTTTTTATGGTAGACGGACTTGAGAGAGCAAAGGCGTTTCTTTTGGAGAATCCGGAAATAGACGCCTACCTTATCTATAGCGAGGAGGGTGCATTCAGAAGTTATATAACCCCTGGTATTAAAATAAAAAAATAGTAACGCTATGACCGACATCAACAGACGAGCATTCATAAAAAGCTCAATCTTTGCAGGTGCAGCACTTGGCCTGGGTTTTTATGATTCATCACTCATAAGGGTAAATGAGAGGTTCGATACGATTATCAGGAACGGTTTGATCTACTCCGGAGATGGGAAGGCTCCATACAAGGGGGATATCGGAATCAAAGACGGCAAAATTTCTGCAATAGGCAATCTTGGAGCGAGTGCCGGTAAGATTGTTGATGTTAACGGGTTGGCTGTCTCCCCCGGTTTTATTGATATTCATACACACTCCGATGGTACTATTTTGCAGGCCCCATTTGGGGACAGCAAGATTTATCAGGGCGTCACAACCGAAATAGCAGGTAATTGCGGGGATTCTCCATTCCCATCAAAAAAGTGGGATAGTGTAAGTGCGTTTTACAATAATCTATCTGCATTGAATCCTGGAATAAACTTCAAATCATTTGTAGGGCAGGGTCAGCTCCGCTCTT
>JAFIHK010000139.1 GCA_017848635.1 Bacteroidales bacterium
GGTTGGGGTTGGGCTGTCTCTGGCACATATTTTCTTGGCAAAGCTGGTTATGAATATTTAACTAAACCTTAATTTAAGACTATGTTTGATTATCTTTATTATCGTACATACTCAATTTACAAGTATAAATGGAATGATAGTATTCCGGGAGTTTATTCTGTATGTTTAATATCTATACTCCAATTCTTCAATTTATCATGTTTGCTTTTTTTAGCTTTCTATATTGCAGATAGTCATTTAAATATAAATAAATTTTATGGGGCTTTATTGGTAGTGGCTTTAATTGGTGTTAATTATTACCGCTTTTATATTCACTCTAACTTTAGCCTACTTGAAGAAAAATGGAGAGATGAAAATAAACAGAAAAGAACCAGAAATGGGATATTAGTTATCATTTACATAGTCATATCAGTTTTTTCATTTCTCACTTTTGCAGATTATTTTGGCGGTATAAATAGAATGCCCTAAGAAGAGATAATAGAGTTGCCTCCTCCCGGGGAATAACCACCGACTATGTTTCTAACAAGCAGTATGTCAACGGTGTCCTCGACAAGATCATCATCCCCCAGGGTTACATACAGAACGGACAGTACTACTACTTCACTCCCGACTACCTGGGAAATGTGAGGGTCGTGTCAAACGCATCGGGAACGGTGATAGAGCAGAATGACTACTACCCCTATGGCATGAGGCATGACAATGCAAGCCACATTGTATCGGCAGGTAACAGGTATAAATTCTCAGGCAAGGAGCTTGAAACAACAGGTAACCTCTCAACCCTCGACTTCGGATGTGATTTAGTTTGCTGAGATACGGTCGGTGTAGAGGATCCCTTCGAGGTGGTCGATTTCGTGCTGGAAGATGACGGCAGTATAGCCCTCTACGGTGTCGCGACGAGTCTTGAAACTCTTTTCATCGGTATAGGAGACAACTATCTTCTTTGAGCGCATAACCTCTCCGCTCATACCCGGAACAGAGAGACACCCCTCCGGGCCAAGTTCGCATTCGGAAGAGTAGAACTCGATTCTTGGATTTATGTAGAATTTATATGGTTCACCACGCTTGTCGAGACGCTGCACAACTATTAACCTCTTTGAGACACCTACCTGCGGAGCAGCCAAACCTACTCCCGGATTGGTGCTGTCCTGAACAGTTGCTAGCATCCTCTCCTTGAGTTTAATGAAGTGCTCCGAACTAATGTCAGCTTTGTTGAGGTCGGGCGCTATTTCGCGTAACACAGTTGTATCAGAAGCATTATCCACTATATAAAGCTTCATTATTTTTATAGAGTCATTCCGGTTTATTATGTCAATCTCCCCGGCAGTGAAAGTGAGTGATTCCGAACAGGCTAAGGTCGTCATAACTAGTGGCAGGATTAGTAGTGTAATTAAATTCCTCATTAGGTGCTGTTATTATCCATTAACAATGAACAAGATGAAAAAGTTCTCGATTGAACTTTTCTGAGAGCAAATGTACTTAAAAAAAGTTACTTTTGCGGCCATGAATTATTTCGGAGAACTTATATCGCTAACTGTTGCCCTCTCCTGGACAATGTCTGCGCTCTTTTTCGAGTATGCCGGGAAAAAGATTGGATCACTCTCGGTCAATCTCATAAGGCTGCTTTTTGCTTTCGTAATGCTGGGCGGAATGCTCTATATATTTACAGGATCCATGCTCCCGGTGGGTGCAGATGGAGATACCTGGATGTGGATGTCGCTCTCAGGACTTGTAGGCTTTGTATTCGGGGACCTTTGCCTCTTCTATTCATACCTCGTAATCACAGCTCGATTCAGCCAGTTACTCATGACTCTTGCCCCGCCATTTGCCGCACTCTTCGGCTGGATGCTGCTGGGAGAGAGATTATCTGCCGGGGGATTTCTGGGAATGGCGGTTACGCTCACCGGAATCGCAATCTCGGTACTCAAGAGAGGCAGCAACGGAGAGCAGGCTGTTATTAAGGAGGGAGTGGCTCAGATTGAGAGCGAATCTGTTCAGAAGCAATCTGCCGGAGAGAAGAGTGGCAAACACACCAGAATAGTAGGGAATCTGCATCTGCACCTACCTCTCAAAGGAGTATTGCTAGGGGTTGGAGGAGCACTCGGGCAGGGGCTCGGAATAGTTTTGAGCAAGCAGGGGATGATAAGCTACCATGAAGCCATTGGGGCAGATAGTCCAATAGGTTCTTTTGTACCTTTTGCCGCAACACAGATGCGGATCATTACAGGTGTGGTGGGATTTGTTCTCATAATTCTGCTTTCGGGGCGCCTGGAGGTTTTTAAGGGGGCTCTTAAAAACCGCAAAGGGATGATCGCTACATTCTTCGGATCTATTTTCGGACCGTTTGTGGGGGTGTCGCTATCGCTGATGGCTGTCCAATACACAAACACTGCAATTGCCTCAACAATTATGGCTACTACGCCAATCATTATAATTGTTCCCTATATTCTGCTCTATAAAAAAAGAATATCCGCCATTGAGATTTTAGGCGCAATCCTAAGTGTGGCCGGAGTCTCACTCTTCTTCCTGCTATAGATTAATTATTTGATGAGAATAATTGACTACCTGAACAACATCCTTACAAGTGAAGGGATGTCGGGAGTCTCTACCACCGTAATCGATCCTTCACCCCCCTTTTTCCTGCTTTTGGAGAGAGATTGAGGGGTATTGTAGGCAGATATGAAGATCCTTTCGAAGCCAAGCTTTTCAGCTTCGGCTATGCGTCTCTCGATTTGACCCACGGGGCGGATCTCCCCGCTAAGGCCCACCTCTCCTGCGAAACAGTAGCGCGGAGAGATATAAAGGTCGAAGTTGCTTGATAGAATTGCCGCTACAACAGCCAGGTCGCAAGCCGGGTCGTTCACACGGAGTCCGCCGGCCATATTGAGAAAGACATCCTTGGCCGAGAGCTTGAATCCCGCTCTCTTCTCAAGCACGGCAAGCAGCATATTCATCCTCCTTACATCGAAGCCGGTGGCCGAACGCTGGGGCATTCCATATGCGGCAGAGCTCACAAGTGACTGGATCTCGATCAAAAACGGTCTCGTGCCGTCGAGCATTGCGCCTACGGCGATGCCCGACAGATTCTCCCCGTGCATCGGGATAAGCATCTCCGAAGGGTTGCTCACCTCTCTCAGCCCGCTATTGAGCATCTCGAATATAGCAATTTCGGCTGTAGAGCCAAACCGGTTCTTGATCCCCCTGAGAATCCTGTAGGAGTGGCGGGTATCCCCCTCGAACTGAAGCACCACATCCACAATATGCTCCAGAACCTTAGGCCCTGCAATGCTCCCCTCCTTCGTAATATGACCTATTATGATAACAGGAGTATTAGTCTCCTTGGCGTACCTGAGCAACATTGCAGCACATTCACGGACCTGAGAGACCGAGCCCGGCGAGCTCTCAAGAGCTTCGGAGTATATAGTCTGTATCGAGTCCACAATAATGAGCTGAGGATTGGTTTCGCGAGCCCTGTTAATTATGTTTTCCAGGAGAGTCTCACTCAGAACCAGGCAGCGGGAGTCGTCGCCCCCGAGCCTCTGCGCCCGCAGCTTTATCTGCTTGGCACTCTCCTCCCCGGAAACATAGAGTGTTATGAGATTGGGGGTGAAAAGAGGGATCTGCAGGCTCAGCGTAGATTTTCCGATTCCCGGCTCTCCACCTATAAGGATCATTGAGCCCTCGACCAGCCCGCCTCCGAGCACTCTGTCCAATTCGTTGTTCCCCAGTGATATGCGACTCTCTTCTCGAAATGTGATATCTGCAAGAGGTTCAGGTTTAGAGCTCCCTCCGGGTACCAGCGAGAAACCCTTAACACCACCGGAAGAGCTATCCCTGCTCACCAGCTCCTCAACCATAGTATTCCACTCCCCACAGGCCGGGCACCTTCCCAGCCACTTTGCACTCTCGTTCCCGCAATTACTGCAGAACCACGCTTTCTTAATTTTTGCCATATCAAACTTTAGAACAGGGCTAATTTAGATATTATTTTCCTAATTTTGTTTGAGAATGAGAAAAACCACAACTATGAAAAACCTCCATCTGCAACACTCTGCAGCAAAACAACTATGCGTAGCCTTCACAGCTGCGCTGCTTTTATTGGGAACACCTCCCGCAAAATCGCAAACAGCAACCCCGCCTAAATTGACCACATCTGCCGAAAATGAGGCGATTGCCTTAAAGGCGACTGAGTATCTGCTCAAGGTAAAAAGCGACTGGCATATTCCCGGAATGGCCCTGAGCATTGTAAAGGATGGGCAGATAGTGTTCGCTAAGGGATTCGGAGTCAAAGATATCTCCAAAGAGGGAGAGGGTTCGCAGCAGGTGTCGGAGAACACCCTTTTCCAGATAGGTTCTGTATCAAAGTCATTTACAGCACTTGTTATGGCCTCACTTGTAGATGAGGGGCTCGTAAAGTGGGACGACACCGTCAAAAAGATACTCCCCGACCTTAAGCTGTATGATAAGTGGGTAGAGGAGAATCTGCAGGTAAAGGATATAATGACACACAGGATGGGGCTTAAGGGGCAGATGGGCACATATATACCCAATATGGGCTACAGCCGCGACGATGTTTACAGGATGATTGCTCTTATGAAGCCGGAGTACAGTTTCCGAGGCTCATACGAGTATAACAACATAACATTCATTATTGCCGAAAAGATAATCGAGAAGCTAACAGGAAAGAGCTGGGAGGAGAATGTTACCGAGAGAGTATTCAAACCGCTCGGAATGTCGCACAGCTCACTCAACGGCGATGCCTTCCGTGCTGCCTCCGATGTTGCGGTCCCTCACGAGTTCGGTTACAGGCTCAAGAAGGGAGTTGCCGGAGTTTTTAGGGACTCAACCATATTAAAGAGTAAAAAATTTGCAGAGCAAACCGACTCTGCCGCAATCCTTCCTATATATGGAGAGGATCAGGCACTACACTGGCTAACGGTTATCGGCCCGGCAGGATCTGTAAACTCAACAGCATCAGACCTTGCAAAGTATGCGCTCTTTCACCTGAACAACGGAGTTGTTTACGAGAATGGATTAAAAAAGCAGATAGTTACCAGGAAGAGTATGGATTATCTGCACCGTGGAGTGACAATAACATCACAGGATTCAACCAGGACAACACTTTACGGCCACTGCTGGTTTGTAGAGCAGAACAACCGTTACCGATTGCTCTTCCATACAGGCACCACCTGGGGATTTACAACCCTCGTTGCTTTTGTGCCCGAGCTCAACCTCGGGATGGCAATGGTTGTAAACTCCGAAGCTCCAGCCTCACCGAGGTATGCAATAATGAGAAGAGTGATTGACCTCTACCTTCTCAATTCAAAGGGGGCAGATATTCAGACCGCAGATCTCAGGGACTATAATGCAGAGTACCTCGCCGACTGGGCGCTGAGCGGC
The DNA here is from genome assembly GCA_017848635.1 of Bacteroidales bacterium. Lineage (GTDB taxonomy): Bacteria > Bacteroidota > Bacteroidia > Bacteroidales > UBA932 > JAFIHK01. The sequence goes on from JAFIHK010000139.1 coordinate 5,398, forward strand.
CGCGAGAGTGCGCTCAGACAGTACAAAAGGTCAATTATGCCGAAGGAGGAGCCCAAGGTCAAAGATTCCCTTCCGGCGATTCAGGAGAGGGAGCTGGCCGGCGTGTACGATAAAGGAGAGCTTTTCGGCAAGGCAATTATCACCTTCGAAGATGGACAACTCTACATAACCGCCGGCCCGCTCGGCTGGAAACACAAACTCCAAAAGAGATCGCCGCTCAGCTATACATTCTCATCCGACGGTCACACATTCCCCCTCAAATTCATTCTCAAGGAGAGGCGCGGAAAAAAGATAGCCAAAGTTAAAGCGATCGATATCGATTTTGGTTACGGAGAGGATTTCGGAGAGTGGAAGAGAATTAAATAAAGATAATTATTATAAAATAATAAAAACTGTAAAAATATGAAAAACAAAGCATTAAAACTCTCATTTGCGCTTATATCAGCGCTCTTGATACTCTCATTTTCAGAGAGTGCTTATGCACAAAAACCGATAATTGGAATCTCCTCTACAGCAGGTGAGGGGAGTTCGGCAAGTGCCCCGCTAACATATGTGAAGTCGGTTATGAGGGCAGGAGGAGTACCGGTAGTTTTACCGATGACATCCGACACAACCATTCTCTCCAGAATGCTTGATGCTGTTGATGCGATAATTATGACCGGAGGAGAAGATGTGGATCCCCTCAAATGGTTCGGAGAGGAGCCTGTTCCGGCACTGGGAGAGATTGCTCCGGAGAGGGATGCTTTCGATATAACACTCATTAGAATGGCTGTTAAGCGAGGATTACCGGTATTAGGCATCTGCAGGGGTGAACAGCTTATGAATGTGGCATTCGGAGGAACTCTCTATCAGGATATCCCGTCGCAGGTAAAGAGCGGAGTTATCAAACACAATCAAAAGGCTCCGGGATGGTACGGCACACATACAATAAACATAGATAAAACCTCACTGCTATACAAACAGACAGGAAAAGAGAGTGTGGCCGTAAACTCGTTCCACCACCAGGCAGTTAAGGATGTAGCTCCCGGATTCAGAGTTACGGCAAGGTCAAGCGACGGTATAGTTGAGGCAATCGAAAAGATAGGATCCGACAAGGTATTCGGCACACAATTCCACCCGGAGGTCTTTACAGCCAACGGTCAGGATACATTTATAGGGATATTCACGTATCTGGTGGAGAAGGCCAAGGAGGGAGTCAAAAAATAGTATAACTACTCAAGACAGCAGCAGATTGCTGCTGCGGCTTCGGCATCGGCAAGCGCATTGTGATGGTTCTCAAGATTGAACCCACAGTGCGCTGCTACTGTAGGGAGTTTGTGATTGGGCAGATCGATCCACTGTTTGCGGGATGCATTGCAGGTACAAAAGAAGTCGTAGCCGGGGTAGTCCAATCCATAGGCGGCAAACGCGGCCTTTAGACAACCCTCGTCGAATGAGCTGCTGTGAGCTACAAGGGTGAGCCCTTCAATTCTCGGGGCTATCTCTGCCCATACTTCAGGAAAATCGTCTGCGGCGTCGGTATCGCACCTGTTAAGTCCGTGAATCTGATAGTTCCAGTAACTGTAATAATTGGGGAGCGGCCTAATGAGCTTGTAGAATCGCTCAGTTATGACCCCCTCTCTTACAATGACAACCCCTACGCTGCATACGCTCGACATATTCCTGTTGGCTGTCTCAAAATCTATGGCCGCAAAATCCTGCATACAATATACAAATATAGGATTTTTCTCTCTTTTCGACGAAGAAATTATATTTTGGACAGATTGGAGCAACCTTTGTTCTAATAGTCGGAAAACGCTATCTCAGCTTATTAAATAGGATTTTATCCGAAAACAAATCCACAATTTTGCACCCGAATTTAATCGAAGAAGATGGGGGGTTTGTTATGAGAATGAAGATCGAAATAAACGAAAAATTTGAGAAGTACCGCGATTTCCTGGAGAGAATTCCATTCGAATTCGACAACCTGGGAGAGTTGATCTACTCAAAGAGAAATGTCCTGAGAGTGGTGCAGATGGGTGGTTTCAGAGTCGTTATAAAGGAGTTCAGGAAAATATATCTGCCCAACAGAATAATCTATACCTACTTCCGAAGATCAAAGGGGGAGGGGGCATACAGGAATTCAGTAAAGCTAATATCGAAGGGGATTCACTCACCCGAACCTGTTGCATTTATAAATTTTTATAAAGGGAGGCTGATGCACCCAAGCTACTACATCTGCCTTGAAACTGACTACAGACCTGTAAAAGAGGCCTACTCGCTCCCGATTGAGGAGTCCCGTAAGGTGGTAAAGGCCTTTGCAGACTTTACTGCTGAAGTTCAGCAAAAGGGGGTTTTTCACGAAGATTTTAACGATTTTAATATACTTTATGCCAGAAAAGGTACCTCCTACGACTTTTCGATGATCGATACAAACAGGATGACCTTTTGCCCATACAGTTACACCAGGGCAATGAACAATATCAGGAGGCTCAATATGCCTACTGAGGTGCTGGGACTATTTGCCGGAGAGTATGCAAAACATACCGATCTTTCGGGACCGAAGATGCTCAATATGATGGTATCTACAAGATTAAAGCATTTAGAGAGGGCCGAAATAAGAAAAAGAATTAAATCGGTAAAAAAGATTTTCGGCTAGTTTCGGGAAATTGCTAACTTCAAAAGTTGTTAAGCATTAAAAAAACCGGAGCAGTTATGATTAAATTATCCAAAAGAGGTCTGATTCTCTTTTTGTTACTGCTATTGTTGCCAGTTGCAGTATCGGCTCAGGAGGTTACGCTGTCGGCATACTCTGCTCAGGCAGACGACACTACCTCCCAAACTCCAAAGATTCGAAAAAAGGTAGGCCTTGTTCTCTCAGGAGGGGGGGCAAAGGGTATTGCCCATCTTGGAGTTATTAAGGCTATCGAGGAGGCCGGGATCCCTATAGACTATATTGCCGGAACAAGTATGGGGGCAATTGTCGGAGGCCTCTATGCAATAGGCTACTCAGTGGAAGATCTTGAGAAGTATGTAGCCAATCAAAACTGGACGGAGATTTTTCTGGATGATATCCCTCGCGAAAACAAGCTGATTCCCGAAAGAGAGAGAAACGATGTCTTTATATTCTCCCTGCCGATAGGTCAGGGGGGGAAGATTTTGATTCCCACAGGGTTTCTCAACGATAACAATGTGCTCAATATGCTCAATGAGCTCACCACAGGGTATCA
>JAFIHK010000015.1 GCA_017848635.1 Bacteroidales bacterium
GCAGATTGCTCGGCGTTGTAAGAGATTTTTGCCGATTTGAAAAGTCCGCCTTTAGACATCACATTTGCAGCAATAAGCTCATCTTTTGTTCCGGCAATATAAAATCCGGTGTTGATTTGAACATCCTGAGTAGCAATGGTCTCTTTTTGAGCTTTGCTTTCTGTGCTGAGATTCGATACATCTTGCTTGAGAGTGGATACTGTTTGGTCAAGAGTCGCTATTTGCTGAGTCTTGATCTTGAGCATAGCCTCTTTCTCTTCGAGTTGGTTGCTCAGATCGGAAATAAGTTTTGATTTCTCTTCAAGCTCGTTTGTAAGAGCGGTAAGCCTCTTCTTAAACTCCTTTGATTGAACACGGCCATCTCTCTTGAGTTTATCGATTTGACTCTTGTAGCTCTTAATAGCCTCACCGATTGCTGCAACATCCGATTTAAGCTGCTCTCTCTTATTCTCCTGAACTTCGAGTCCGCCGCCTTTTGATTGTATTGTGAGAATATTCTCTGCTTCACGGATAGATTTTAGGCCCTCTTCAACCTCGTTTAAAGTAGCAAATACTTCGTCGAATTCTGCACTTTTGGCCGATGCAGCCATAGAAAGTGAGTCCATTTGTGCCTTAAGAGCCTTGTATTTTCCCGATGACTCTACGCAAGAAGAGAGGGAAACAATGGCTATAGCCAAAAATGAAAATAAAACTAGTTTTTTCATGGTATTAAAAATTAAATGATTGCACAATTTTAAAATAAGCATAATTTTCTCAAAGTTAGATATATTTTTCATCTTTTTCTCTTTCAAAAAATTATTTTTCCAATAGTGAAAACCCTACCTGTCAAAATTATATTACTTTGCTTCACAACTAATAAAACATTGTTATGGAAAAGTCATTAAATCGCGTAGAGCTGAGAGGTAATGTCGGGTTCGATCCCCGAATTACAGAGTTGGAGGAGGGTGTAAAAGTTATGAGATTGTCTATGGCCACAAATGAGAGTTTTAAAAACAGAAAAGGGGAGTTGCAGGAGGAGACGGTTTGGCATAATGTAGTAGCGTGGGCCGGAAAAGGGATGCCCGATTTTACAGCTATAAAGAAAGGAACCTATCTCTCTGTTACAGGGAGGCTTAAGCCTGTTCAATATCAGACTAAAACAGGGATTGAGAGGCACTCATACGAAGTAGTAGCGTTTCAAATCAAACTGCTCGAAGGATCTAATGTAGCACAGGAGAGTTAATTTTTCACTCCCGGCAGGAGGCCCCGGAACCAATCCGGGGTCAAATCTCTTCGGGAAGAGTTACAGTAAATGTTGTTCCCTTCTTTACCTCGGACTCTACATCTAGTTTGCCCTTATGCTTTTCAACAAGCTCTTTGCAGATTATAAGACCAAGTCCCGTACTAGGTTCTCCCTCGGTTCCGGAACGACCGTTCTGTGTGTTAAGTTCAAAGAGGCTGGATATCAAATCCTGGCTCATACCTATTCCGTCATCTGAAATCTTAATGATAATATAACCATCTGCCTGTCTTGATGCTGATAGCCTCACATTACCTCCTCTGGGAGTGAATTTTACGGCATTGGCCATCAGGTTTCTGACAATAGTCTCTATCATCTTTGAATCTGCCGTAATGTATATATCTTTAGGAATCTCTATTTTTAGTCTTATGCTCTTCTCTTCGGCGTTATTTAGAATAATTCCCAAACTCTCAACAGCAATCTGGTTGAGATTTATTTTCTCAGGATGGAATTGCAGCGTGCCCTGCTGTACTCTTGACCACTGAAGGAGGTTTTCCAGCAAATCAAACAGATTTTTTGCAGATTTTGCCATTTTGTCGGTGAACATCTTTATCTGCTCTGTGGTAAATGATGTTACATCATCGGATAATATCTGTATAATTCCCAGAAAACTGCTGAAAGGACTTCTTAAATCGTGAGCAATAATTGTGAAAAGTTTATCCTTCTCCATTATCACCTTCTCCAGTTCTCTGTTTTTCTCAATCAGTTCCCTCGTCTGTAATGCCACCTGCTCTTCAAGTCTCGCATTATCCTTCTTGAGTTTTCTCTCTCTGTAGACTACATATAGATATAGAACAGATATGATCATGATAGACGCAATAATATAGAACCATGTTGTAGACCACCATGGATGAAGTATCTCAAAGCTAAACACAGCTTCTCTGTTCTCAGGATTATTGCTGAACAGTTTGACCCGGAATTTGTATTTGCCCGGAGGCAGATTCCCGTATGAGGCTTCGGTTTTGTCGGTAGGAGGGCTCCAAACTCTCTCTATCCCATCCAACATATATTGATACTTAACCTTTCCAAGATGACGATTAGAGACATCCATAAAATTGAAATCCACATAATTATTTTTATGGGATAGCTTAAGACCCTCCGGAAGATTGTACCATTTTGAAACCGAATCGAATGTTATTCTTCCCGGCTCAATTCCGTTAGCAAGTATTATTGATGTGTCTTTATTGCTTTTAATTGAATTCCACGGAATTGACTGATTAAAAAGCAGGAAATTTGTAATCTGGATATTTGATGGAGGATCTAGGGGGGGCTCTTTAAATTTTATAAAAGCGGTTAGTTTATTTGATGTTCCTATCCATAGAGTCCCGTCCGACTGAAGAGTCATCGCATCGAGATTACAGCTGCTGCCTGAAAATCCATCTTCATATCCGAAACTGTTTATCACGGCATTTACAAACGAAGAATCGCCACTTTTTTTAATGCTTGTAGTCAGAATATTCAACCCATCTCTGGTCCCTGCAGCAACTCTGCCATTGTCGGCGGTGATTATGCTGAATACCTTGTTATTTGTAAGTCCGTTGGAATCGTTAAATCGTGTAAAACTCTCACCATTAAAGCACACAATGCCATTCGAACTGGTTCCAATCCAAATATATCCATTTTCATCCTCTTTAATTGAATATACAATATCATCTACAAACCCGCTTTTACTGTTCAGATGTTTAAAGTGTTTGCCGTCGTAAAGAGTAATACCTCCACCGTCAGTTCCGAACCATAAATTCCCTTTTCTATCCTCGCATATGGTCTGAATATTGTTGCTGCTCATACCGCTGGAGGTGTTATATGACTCAAACGAGACACCATCGAACTTTATAGCTCCGCCTCCGTATGTTGATATCCATATGTTGCCGCGACTATCTTCGTACAGATTCCTTATTACCGTACTTGCCAGCCCCTGTTTATTGGTATATGTTAAGGTTCTGATACCGTCATATACCGATATCCCTCCTCCGTCGGAACCTATCCAAATGCGACCCCTTCGGTCTTTAATAAGAGAGTAGATCCTGCTTCCGGGAAGACCCTCATCTTTGCCAAAATATGAAACAGAGTAGGATAGAACACGGTTTTTCTCGATTTTTTTATAAATAGTTATATATCCTCCGAATGTGGCAAACCAAAGCTCATCCTGATCCAACTCAAGAACGCTCATGACTCTGTCGTTGCTTAGTCCTTGATATTTAGTCAGATGCAAAAATTTATCCCCATCGTATCTTGACAACCCCGACAATCTTGTTGCAAACCAAATATTTCCGTGCTTATCCTCAACAGAGGATTTTACGAAATCGGATGAGAGCCCCTCATTATAGCCGTAATGGTGAAAATCCTTTCCATCGAAACGGCACACCCCGCTGTCGTCATAAGTGAACCAGAACTCTCCTTTGCTGTCTTGCATCACACCTCTGACAAAATTACTCTTTAGTCCGTTCTCTGACGAGTAAAGGTAGAAGGAGCCCTTTTCATATTTGATTACGCCAGCTCGGGTAGCCAGCCATATTGTACCCTTTTTATCGGATATTATATCTGATACAAAGTCGAAATTTGAGTATTTCTTAATTGAGTAATTGCGGAAGGATTTCCCGTTAAAAACCGAGAACCCGCCGCTGGCACCTCCTGCCCATATATTCCCCTCTGAATCCTGGCTTACACACCGGATATCATTGTCACATAACCCCTCCCGGGTTGAGTAAAATTTCAGGGTGTCCCTGCTGTAACAGATCAGTCCCATGCCCGATCCGATCCAGATACGCCCGTCTCTATCTTCGTAATATGAATTTACGGTAATATTGCTGACACCTGTGCTATCATTCATAAATGTAAAGGATACTCCATCGTATTTAACGACTCCACCTCTGAAAGATCCGATCCACAAATTTCTCCTTGAATCTTCCATTAGCGAGAGTATAATATCGGTTTTGAGTCCCTGTTTCTGCGTAAAGTGCCAGAAGTACTTCCCGTCGTATCTAACCAATCCGTCGTCACTCCCGAGCCAAAGATTGCCAAGGCTATCCTCAATCAAACTTCTAAGTTGGTTACTTCTCAATCCTTGTAATAGTCCGTAACTGCTAAAGCTGAAAGGGTTATTCTCTCTGATAAACGGATCTTTAGCATCTGTTTTGTCGGGAGATTTTGAAAATATTGAATATGAGGAGGATTTTTTTACTTTTGGAAAAGAGAGTCCGTCGCGTCCCGGAATTTTAACATCTGCTTTAAAATCAGTAAGTAATTGAGGAGCACCGGCTGCCGTTACATTAGATTCATAAATAGTCTCCTTCTTTCTCTTAACGACAGTAATAAGTGGTTCCCCTGCCTTGGTGACAGTTGGTGGAGAGACAGCACTATCGGGTAGGGTCATGCCTTCGGTGTGAAAAATATGTGGTTCCTGAGAAAACTCAATATTGTGTCTCGATCGGCTGCAGGATAAAGTCAATGCAAAAATTAGTGCAAAAACAGCTGCAAATGATAATTTATTAAGGGTATTCATATCGTTTCGCATCACATACAAATTTAGCATTTTAGAATCAAAAAAAAGAGTTTGTAAAAAGATTTGTATTTTTACAGCCACAAATAATTTGATTATGGACAGAGAGATTATTATATATAACACACTGAACAGAAAAAAGGAGATTTTTACACCGCTTATTCCCGGGTTTGCCGGAATATACGTGTGCGGGCCTACGGTATATGGAGATGCACACCTAGGGCACTCAAGACCGGCTGTAACCTATGATATTCTTGTCAGACTCTTCAGATATCTTGGTTATAAAGTCAGATATGTCAGGAATATTACCGATGTCGGTCACCTTGAAAACGATGCAGATTCGGGAGAGGATAAAATTGCAAAAAAGGCAAGGCTTGAAGAGCTGGAGCCAATGGAGGTGGTTCAACACTACACACTGCGTTATCACGAAGCGATGAAGATGTTAAATACCCTCCCACCAAACATAGAACCAAGAGCCTCTGGACACATCATAGAGCAGATTGAGCTTGTTAAGAAGATTCTCAACAGCGGGTTTGCTTATGAAAGCAACGGATCGGTATATTTCGATGTTGTAGAGTATAACAAAAAGCATCAGTATGGAGTACTTTCAGGACGTACAATTGATGAAATGCAATCTAACACGAGAGATTTGGAGGGAACTTCCGATAAAAAATCAGGCTTTGATTTCGCTTTGTGGAAAAAAGCTTCTCCATCTCACATAATGAGGTGGCCGTCGCCTTGGAGCGACGGATTTCCCGGATGGCATCTTGAATGTTCCGCAATGAGTTCAAAATATCTCGGGGAGACATTTGATATCCACGGTGGAGGGATGGATCTGCTGTTGCCTCCCCACGAGTGCGAAATTGCACAGAACACATCGGTTAAGGGAAGCTCCGGCGTCCGATACTGGATGCATAACA
>JAFIHK010000140.1 GCA_017848635.1 Bacteroidales bacterium
AGAACCCTCAGATTTCACACGATAGCTTTATTTCTCTGAGTGAACTTAATACCTATAGAGAGAAATCGATTTCGGAATATCTTGTCAATGAGATCGGGGAGCTGTCAGAGTTAGAAAAAACTGTATTAGCTTCATTAACAAGTAATAAAACCCTAACCGATAAAATCGATGGTGATGATAAAAGAGTTCTAACTATAGGACAAGTTGTTGCTGATAAAGTAGCCTCATTTGGAGGGAGTTGGGTGTTTATAATTTCATTTGGGATCTTATTAATAATCTGGATTTCCGGGAATGTATTTTGGCTTGCCAATAAAGGATTTGATCCATATCCATTTATATTATTGAATCTTATTTTGTCATGCTTGGCAGCTATTCAAGCGCCTGTGATAATGATGAGCCAAAATCGGCAAGAAGAGAAAGATAGGGTGAGGGCAAAAAAAGATTATATGATAAATCTTAAATCGGAACTTGAAATAAGAGCTTTACATGAAAAAATTGACCATTTTATAATGGATCAGCAACAAGAGATGTTAGATCTGCAAAAGACCCAGCTGGAAAAGATTAACAGCATTTATTTACAGCTGAAAAGAGTTCCCTGAGGTATATGCTTGTAAAGCCATTTTATACGCTCCGGGAACTCTGAATTAGGATAAATCTGATATTTTAGTCACTCTCTTTCCGCTTTGGCAATCTTCCAGACTCCTTTAGAGATTTATTGATCATCCACTCCAGCTGGCCATTTATGCTGCGAAACTCATCTGCAGCCCACTTTTCGATGGCTTTCATGGTTTCGGAGTCTACTCGCAGAACAAATGATTTTTTCTCACCCATCAGATCAAATTTTAAGATTAATAATTCTATTGGTTCAGAGTACCGGCATTAATCACAGGAGATGTCTCCTTGTCGCCGCAAAGTACTACAAGTAAGTTGCTTACCATTGCAGCCTTCTTCTCTTCGTCCAATTCAACTATATTTTTGGAAGATAGGAGGTTAAGTGCTCCTTCCACCATACTGACCGCACCTTCAACAAGTTTGCTTCTTGCGGCTATAACTGCGGTTGCTTGTTGCCTCTTGAGCATTGCCTGTGCAATTTCAGGAGCATAGGCCAGATAACCGATTCGTGCTTCAACAACCTGAATACCTGCTAATTTTAATCTTTCAACAACCTCCTCTTCCAGGCTTTTATTTACCACCTCAAAATTCGAGCTAAGTGTAACTGATGCTTTCTCATCTTCGAACTGGTCGTAAGGATATGAGCCTGCAAGTTTACGAACTGCCGCATCTGTCTGGATCTTTACGAACGACTCGTAATTATTCACGTCGAAAAGTGCTTTAAAGGTATCATTTACCCTCCATACCAATATTGCACTAATCATTATCGGATTTCCAAGTTTGTCGTTCACTTTTAGTCTTTCGCTCTCGAAGTTTCTGGCTCTTAATGATACAGATTCTTTAATGTAAAAAGGCAAAACCCAGTAGAAACCATACTGTTTGATTGTGCCTGCATAAGCTCCGAAGAGTAGTAAAACTTTAGAACTGTTTGGATTGATAATAAAGAAGCCGGGCATAATGAAAACTAAAAGAATGATTGATATAACTGTTAAGATAATCCCATCATTCAGTCCCGACATAATTGCAATAGCTGCCAAAATAATGGATACCAACACCATAAGATATCCGTTAATTGCTTTAAATGTTTTTTCCATAATATTTATTGATATTTAAATGATATTATTTTGATATCAAATATATGAAAAAAATTTGTGGCACAAAAATGTTTGTGGCACAAACATTTTTGTGCCACAAATTACCTCTTCTATACATATTTTTCGTAGGCTCCCATATCCAGAAATCCGTGGCCGGAGAGGTTGAACAGAAGTACCTCACCCTTGCCGCTCTCCTTGGCCTTAAGAGCTTCGCGAATTGTTGCCGCGATTGCGTGTGTCGATTCCGGAGCCGGAATAATTCCTTCTGTTCTTGCAAAGAGTATCCCGGCACGGAAAGTCTCATCCTGGTCGATTGCACAACTCTCGATGAAACCATCTTTTTTAAGCTGGCTGACGATTCTTCCGCCTCCATGGTAGCGTAGCCCGGCGGCGTGTATCTGTTCCGGCTGGAAATCGTGACCCAGAGTGTACATTGGAATAAGCGGAGTCATTCCGGCTGTATCTCCGAAATCGTACTCCAGCTTGCCGGTTGTAAGTTTTGGGCACGCCGCCGGCTCAGCTGCAATTGCTGTCAATTTGCGCTCTCCGTTCAACACTCTTCTCAGGAACGGAAAGGATACCCCTCCGAAGTTAGATCCACCTCCGAAACATGCAATTACTTTATCGGGGTACTCTCCGGCCATCTCCATCTGCTTTTCGGCTTCAAGTCCAATAATTGTCTGATGCAGCAAAACGTGATTAAGAACACTTCCGAGGGTGTAACGTGCATTCCCCGATTTTACCGCCATCTCCACAGCCTCTGAAATAGCTATTCCAAGACTTCCCTGATTTTCGGGGTCTTCGGCGAGTAGTTTTTTCCCATAATCGGTCAGGTTAGAGGGAGATGCTGCTACCTTCCCTCCGTATGTGTGTATTACGTGTTTCCGGTATGGTTTTGCGTTATAGCTGTTTTTAACCATAAATACCATGAGTTCAAGTCCGAAATGTCTGCATGCCGCACTCATTGCAGATCCCCACTGGCCGGCACCGGTCTCTGTAGTAAGAAGTTTAATCCCCTGTTCTGCATTATAGTATGCCTGAGCGATTGCTGTGTTCATTTTGTGTGAGCCCACAGGACTTACGCTCTCGTTTTTGAAGAAGATCTTGGATGGAGTCCCCAACGCCTTCTCAAGGGCGTAAGCTCTCACGAGTGGTGTCGGCCTGTAGGCCTTGTAGAGCTGCCTCACCTCATCGGGAATATCTATAAATCGTTCGGTGCTGAACTCCTGCTCTACAAGAGCCTTTGCAAATAGACCCTCCATCTCTTCCGGTTTGAGAGGTTCTCTTGTACCGGGGTTGAGTAGCGGTGCCGGTTGATTGGGCATATCTGCCAGAATATTATACCATTGAGTCGGGATGTCACACTCCTGGAGGAGGAATTTTTTAGAGGTTTTCATAATTGAAATAATTTTAATTATTATATTGATTAATTGAATTTTAGCTATTGATTACAAAGGGTTTATGGTTTGGGGTTTGCATTTTGCCGGGAGCAGATATGTATTGTGCAGATTGGTGGGGTAAAAAAAAAGCCCGGAGCGTGAGCTCCGGGCCTGATTCGGGATATATGTAAATATCCTTTTATCTCCTATTCAATACGGCTTTGCTCACAAGATAGATATACCCTGTGCCACCACCATAGTTGAATATTAATATTTCTCATCTATTCAGATTTTCTACTTTTACGTGAACATCGGCAAAATTATGAATTCGTATCAATTTACCAAAATTATTTTTTAAAACCTCTAACCATTCGCTGCTTCCCTCGGAAATCCACCCTTATCTCAACATCTGCAAACCCCCTGTTTTTCATCAATTTAACTACATCGGCACCAAACATTTCATTTATTTCAAAAAATAGTGCTCCTCCTGCTTTCAATACGTAAGCAGATATATCGGTTATTGAGCGGTAAAAGAGAAGTGGATCGGCGTCTGGGACAAAAATCGCCTCGAACGGTTCGTACATCACAACATTAGGCCTCATAAAGATCTTTTCACTTTCACACACATAGGGTGGATTACTTATCACAGCATCAAACCTCTCTCCCGTCAGGTATCGTTTACCAGACGATGAGTTGAGAATGTCGCATTCAAATGTCGTTACACTGCTGCCATTTTTGTCAACTCCCAATTTGCAGGCATTCTTTGAAGTAACTTCCAGCGCTTTAGGAGAGATATCGCAAGAGAGAACGGTTGTACCTTTTTTCATCAATGCCAGAGCTACTCCTAATGCACCGCTCCCGCATGCCGCATCGAGAATTACAGGCTCCTCTATTCCCGACGATTCAATCCATTGAGCAGCCCACTCTACCAGCTCTTCACTCTCCGGCCTTGGAATCAGCACCCCCGGCTCTACATCAAAACGATGGCCGTGAAACCATTCGAACCCTGTAACATATTGGAGAGGCTTACCTTCACACATTTGAGAAACACACTCATCGAGGCGCGCGAACAATTGAGGATCGAGTTCCGAATCACACAACATTGCATAACCCTTTGAGTCGATACCACCAACATCGTCCAAAAGACGAAGCCCGGCCGCGCGCCCCTCCTCAAAAGGATACAACGAAGATAGCCGCTCAGCTACATATCTCACAAATGCAGAGTGGGTCATAACAATATATTGAATAGATTAATTAATATCCAAAAGATTATCCAGGAACTCCTCCATAGTCATTCCAAATGCACGCACCTGCTGAGGGACAAGGCTCATCTCTGTCATCCCGGGTACTGTATTTATCTCCAGAAAATAGATTCCGTTATCGTTCACAATATAATCTACCCTCACCACTCCTTTACATCCCATATGCCTGTATATTCTGGAAGTACACTCTTTAATACTTTCGCTAAGAGAGTCAGGAATCTCTGCAGGGCAGATCTCTCTGCTTGCTCCGAGATACTTAGCCTCATAGTCGAAGAACTCATTGTGAGGGATTATCTCTGTAACCGGAAGAACAATAAGGTCATTACCCTTCAGGAACGCTCCGTTTGTCATCTCCCTGCCACTGATAAACTCCTCAATAAGAACCCTGTCATCCTCCATAAATGCCTGCTCAATAGCTTTGACAAGCCCCTCCCGGGATGTAACTTTTGTTACCCCGAAACTGCTGCCACCGTCATTAGGTTTAACAAAGAGCGGATAACCAAGCTTTTCGGAAATTGAATCTATGTCTATAACATCGCCTTTTCTTAGAAAGACCTCCTTAGCCATCGCAACACCCGAGTCCCTTAAGAAACATTTACAAGCATACTTATTAAATGTTATGGCCGATACGATTGACGGACAGGTTGTATACTTTAGTCCTATCATGTCGAAATATCCCTGAAGCATGCCATCCTCACCCGGAGTACCGTGAATCATAATCAATGCAATGTCAAAAACAACTCTCCCACCCCCGGGCATAAAAAAGGAGAAATCCGACTTATCTATCTGCACAGGCAAATCCCCCACATTCCTCACGCTCCAGTCTCTGCCTGTGACCATTATTTCATAAACCTCATATTTACTGCTGTCCAGATGACCTGCAATATTCTTTCCACTCTTAACGGAGACCTCTGCCTCCGAAGAGTTTCCCCCGTAAATCAGAGCAACTTTTTTTCTCATTTTAAAAAAATTTGACAATTCCGGAATTATAATCAGTGGAAGAATGGATCATTTGTTTGCCCATCCTCACCAAGCTCATCATCGCTACCGGTACACGACAGCTGACCACTGAACCCAGGAGGCATCGTAAACATATCTGCCTTAGATATTCCCAGAGTTCCGTCCTTAAGAATTTTTTGCATAAAGAGGCCCCATATCGGTAATGCCATATTTGAGCCCCCACCAAGAGCCAGTCCCTCGAAGTGGATCTGACGATCCTCTCCACCTACCCACACACCGGCAGTGAGCTTAGGCACAAATCCAATAAACCATCCATCGGACTGGTCGTTCGTTGTTCCGGTCTTACCGGCAATCTGCCCTTCGGGGACATATTTATATCGCAACCTTGCAGCAGTACCCTCATTTACAACACCCTGCATAAGATTGATCATTAGGTAGGCGGTATTTTCGCTTATTGACTCCTTCTTCCGTGAAGTAAAGTTAGTAAGCACATTTCCGGCTTTATCTTCAATCCTTAAAACCATCACCGGCTCAATATGCACACCTTTGCTCGGGTAAGTATTGTAGGCTGCCGTCATCTCATAAAGAGTGAGATCGGCAGGACCCAGACAAAGTGAAACTACAGGATC
>JAFIHK010000141.1 GCA_017848635.1 Bacteroidales bacterium
CGCTGTAGGTGGTAGTGTTACTCTTACTCCTGCAGGTGTGATCTCTGCTTCTGGTACTGGCGTGAGAATTATGAACAACTCTACCGGTGCTGCTGCATCTTTCACTGTTACTGGTGAAGCCGGTCAAAGCTTCTCTATAAGCCACCCTGCTACAATAACTCTTACAAGCGGTTCTAACACTCTTGCCGTTAACAGCATCATTAACGACGTTACCAACTCTAACTCTGGAAGCGGTACTGTTGCTGCAGGTGGTACTAAAGTTATCAACTTAGGTGGTGTGCTGGTTGTTCCTGCTAACGCTCCTAAAGGAACTTACTCTAACACATCTGACCTTACTGTTACTGTTAACTACAACTAGTATATAGTTTTCAGATCTGAGTCAATATTGAATCAGACACGATATATTAAAGGGAAATTTGTCAGTAAAATCTGAAAATTAGCAAAAACCGCCCGACCGGGCGGTTTTTTATTTGTGGCACAAAAATGTTTGTGGCACAAACATTTTTGTGCCACAAATCTATGCGTGTTCAGGACGTAGAAGGTCGAACAGAGTCTTTACAGGAGTAAAAGTTGACGAAGGAACCTCTACAAAAACAGTATTCCAATTGCTCATAGAGCCATTCCACAGACCGGGCAGTTCAAGCGCCAAAATAGATATACCCTCAAAACTCTTCTCGCTTACAAATGCAGTTTCGGGATCGGTAAAGCGATTTAGATCGAAGCGCTCACCATTATATCTTGTAATCGTACAGACTACATCAACAGGGTTAAAGTGTGTTCCCTTTCTGAACATATCAACATATTCAGGTACATTTTTATCTATCTGTGCCTGCTCAAGAATCTGCAACGATGTCGAACCATCTGCATCTCTTACCAGAAAAGGGCCTCCACCAGGCTCTCCCTCATTGAGAACCATTCCGCAAACGCGGATAGGCCTGTCCAATTTAGCCCTTAGGTAATCTCCCAATATCTCTCTGTTAATATTTGGAATATCGATACAAAGATGAGACCTCATAAAATCAATTATCTCTTCATAAAGCCCCTCACTCCGCTCGCAATCCAAAAGATTGAGATATTTCCATATCTGCTCTCTAACCTCCAGTAATTTCCCGGCCAGAACCTTTTTCCATTTCACATTATCGGGTAGATAGCTCTCTGTTGCAACATTGTCGATATTCTTTACAAAAATTATATCCCCCTCGGTCTGATTGAGATTCTCCAGCAGAGCACCGTGACCACCCGGGCGAAAAAGAAGCCCTCCTCCCTTTACTCTAACAGGATTGAAATTATGATCGACAGCTATTGTATCTGTTGAGCGTTTTTGGACTGAGAATTTGACAACGGGCACTTTCCCGAAGTTATGCTTTATAATGGGAGTGGCAGATATACAGATATCCCTGAAGGTTTTCTCAAAATTTTCAGGAACAGTAAAGTGAAAATTTATATCCTCCGGGTTCTCTATACTCCTCAGATATTTTGCGCCCTCAACAAGTTGCTCTATAAATGCACTCCTTGATGATCCAAAGGGATCGTCAGGCCCGTATGAGTGAAAGCTGACAAGCCCTTTCGGCAGAGAGCCGTAATTGAGACCCTCAGGAGAGAGGAGAGAATCGACCACCAGAAACATATTTTCATAATCGGGAGAACCATCGGCTCTGTATAGCTTATATAAAGCATTCCCGCATATCTCTTGCAGGTTTGTATAAAATGGAAATCGATCTATACTCTTAAAAAAGATTTCACCTTTTGGAGTTAATGCTCCTTTGGATAGAGCCTCTCTCAGCTCAAATATCTCCTTAAACATCCTTGTTGCAGCTCCCGATGCAGGGACAAACTTCACCGAGGTACCAACAAATGAATCATAAAGATTCACATAATAGGATTGCAGTTCACCGCTAATCCTCTGAATCGTTTCGGGTACGGATGCCGCCGATATAAGTTTGGGGAATACTCTCTCTTTTTTAAAAAACTCTATTTGTGCCGTAAGTGTCTCCTGAGAGATCTCAAGCTCATCCAGCATTTTTATATCTTCAGGAAATAGAAAGGAGTGTGACATAGCGCTTGTTCAATTTTGAGCGACAAGTTACAAAAGATTGGCGATAAAATGAAAAACCTCAGATGGAATCTCTCTCCTGTAATTATATTCCGAACGAAGCTCCTCAAATTTGGATGGATCTCTCCTAAGCATTAAATTCTCCTCTCCTATTGGAAAAAGTGATTCAAGTGCTCTTGCAATATTATTGATACAAGAATCATTTTCCACGGATCTACAGCTGTCAGTAATCGACCTGAAGCCATCAACAAAAGATGATGAGAGAGATTCTGTTCCGATAGAGAAGTTTTTAAGCCCCTCTATGCCGAAATAATCGGCAAAGCTCCTTACAGACATGGTTGTTGCATTTATCTTTCCCTCCAGAGAGTATCCGGCAATATGGGGTGTGGCAATTGTAGAGATTTCAAGCAGATTTCTGTTGATATCAGGCTCGCCCCTCCATACATCTATTACAGCATTATCCACCTTACCGGTTATAATTGCCTTAATAAGAGCATCCTCATCGACCACCTCTCCTCTTGAACTGTTTATAAACAGAGCACCATCTTTCATTGATGCAAAAAATGAGGTGTCTGCCATTCCAAATGTCTCTCCGTTAAGTGGAACATGAAGCGTAACAATATCTGATCTTGTCAATACTTCATCAAGAGTGTAGTAATCCGACTCTGAAATCCCGCTCCTAAGCGGGTCACTATTAAACAGATTGTGATTCTTCTTTAAATGAGCCTTGAGCGGAGGATCACACCTCAGAACCCTGAGTCCGAAATTTTCCGCTACAGAAGCTAACCTCTCACCCACATTACCCGCACCTATAATTCCTATGGTAACCCCTTTGAGATCGCCCGATCTGCCAAGCCAACGCGGTATGATCTGATTTGCGGGCAATGTTGCACAACGACCTGAAGCAATATGAAATATCGCAGTGTACACATACTGGACAACTCCCCATGCATTGCAGCCGGCGGCATTGGTAAATCGAATGCCGGCTCTCTCACAGAACTCTTCATCCACATGGTCTCTTCCGATTGTGGCAGAGGCAATGAAGCGGACTCTTCCGCCATTCAGCATCTGCTCGTTACATTTGGTTCGCGTCCTGATAATAAACGCATCGGAGTTCATAGCATCCGACCTGGATATATCCTTCCCCTTTTTGTATTCAACGCTGGCAAAGGGTTCAAGAACACCTTTTATGTAAGGAATATCAGAATCTACAACAACCTTGATCATTCAAAAAAATATTAAAGAAAAATTCATAAATCAGAGAAGTACTATCTCCTTTACAATATCGGATGTTAATAGAGTATTGATTTTATCGCGAATCTGCCCCCTCTCCATAAATAGTCTGTTTTTTATAACAGGTGAGTTTATTCTGCAATAAAGTTTGCCATTTCTAAAATTTCTGGAGACAGTACAGGCAGCGCTCTTCTCCCCCACAACCATCTCCCAGGCGCTGTATATCCTTGATATATTGACACTCTGCTCCAACCCCATCGTTCTTAGATAGAGCGGAATAAGATCTCCGAGCAATCTTGCCTCCTGCCTTTTCATTATTATGATCGCTTATGTATAGAAAAATTGTTCTTTAATTAATATCCAAAAAAATCCGTAAAGAGCATATTATAATATCATAAAGTGCAACTATAGACAAACCTCTCCTCCGTCAATCTCAATAGAGATACTCTCCCCTCCAACCTCGTTCAGCAGAGAATCTAACCTGACCTTATTGCTATCTGTGATAAATATCTGCCCAAAACCATCCTGGGCTACCAGGTGAAGTAAGTATTGAACCCTCTGCATATCCAGTTTGTCGAATACATCATCGAGTAAAAGCAGCGGCGCTTTTCCGTAGATTTTCTGCATAATCTCAAACTGTGCCATTTTCAGAGCCAAAAGAAACGACTTCTGCTGCCCCTGTGACCCAAACTTACGGATTGGCCAGCCCTCCAGCTCAAAAAGCATATCATCACGCTGAATACCCGATGTAGTATAGTGGAGCATCCGGTCTCTCTCAAAATTCTCTTCAAAAAGAGACAGCAGGTCTCTTTCGGACAAATCGGACCTGTATTTAATAGATATCTCCTCTCTCCCTCCTGAAATCTTCTCATAATATCTGGCCGAAACAGGCTCCAGAGAGCTGCAAAACTCAGCTCTCCTGATGTTGATATATTTTGCCAGATCGGACATCTGCATAGAGACTGCTTCGATTACATCAAATGAGATATCGGAAGATTTAAGCAATCTGTTTCTTGCCGAAAGCAGATGGTTATATTTCTGTAAGCGTCGTAGGTACTCTTTATCAACCTGAGAGAGAATGGAGTTTAGAAACCTGCGCCTCTCCTCTCCCGAATCATTAATGAGTGCAGAGTCGGATGGGGATACCATAACCACAGGTATCAATCCTACATGGTCCGACAATCTCTGGTATGACTTTGCATTTCTCTTAATGCTCTTCTCACCGTTTCTTGATATACCTACTGAGATATTCTCCCCTGTTCCGTCTTCTCTCAGATACTCCCCGTGAAGGGCAGATTCGTCTCTGTTGTGGCTGATGACCGCACCATCTCCGGAAGAGAAGAAGCTCTTTGTTACCGAAAGGTAGTAAATCGCATCCAGCAAGTTTGTCTTGCCCGACCCGTTTCTACCCGAGATACAATTTATCTTCGGCGAAAATTCCAGCCTGATTTCCTTTAAATTTTTGAAGTTTGAGGCAGATAATCTCTTTAGGTACATCACCAACTTATTATATGGCAAAGTTACGATATTTCTCACTCAAAACTTTGAGATTAGACAAAATATTGTAATTTTGCACTCCTCAAAAACAGAACAACATGGCAAAGAACATTAAAAATCACAATGCTGAAGAGAGCGTTGAGCAGGCAATAACCCATACCGAACATTTTGTTGAACGCTATAAAAACCAAATAATCTACGGAGTTATAGCGATTTTATTGGTTATCGGAATCGGTCTCGCATACCAGAATTTCTACAGAAAACCTCGTATTAAAGAGGCTCTGTCCCAAACATTTGTAGCAGAGCAATATTTTCGTGTGGATTCATTTGCAAAAGCTCTGAACGGAGATGGTAATGCATTCGGATTCAAAAAGGTAATCGACGAATATGGCTCAATGGCCGGTGAGGCAGTCTACTTTTACGCAGGCACTTGCGAACTCCAGCTTGGTAATTTTGAAAATGCCTTAAAATATTTCAAGAAATACAGTTCAAAAGATGACATCATGCAAGCCAGAGCAATCTGCTGTATCGGCGACTGCTACGCAGGTTTAAAAGATAACGCCAAAGCTGTAGATTACTATATGCAAGCTGCAAAATATGCCGATAATCCTCTATCTGCCACCTACTACCTTAAAGCCGGTATTATGTACGAAGAGCTTGGAAAGAAGGATAAAGCTATCGAGGCATATCAGACAATCAAAGATCGCTACCCTCAGACAATTGAGGGCTACGAAATTGATAAATACATATCAAGAATTCAAATCCAGAAATAGTTACATAAAATGGGAAGAGCTTTTGAATTTCGTAAAGAGAGGAAGTTTAAACGCTGGGGTAATATGGCCCGCGTTTTCACAAGGCTGGGGAAAGAGATTACAATGGCTGCCAAGGCGGGTGGTCCCGATCCTGACAACAATCCAAGACTGAGGGCATTGATTTCGACGGCACGTACCGAAAATATGCCAAAGGAGAATATTGAGAGAGCAATAAAGAGAGCTGTAGAAAAGGATATATCAGACTACAAAGAGATCGTATATGAGGGCTATGGTCCGCATGGAATTGCATTTCTGGTAGAGACTGCTACTGATAATTCTACCAGAACAGTTGCCAATGTCAGAAGCTACTTCAATAAATTCGGCGGTTCACTAGGTACATCCGGCAGTGTTGAGTTTATGTTTGAGAAGAAGTGTGTTTTCAAGATAAAATCTGCCTCGCCTGTGGATCTTGAGGAGTTGGAACTTGAATTGATCGATTTTGGTGCGGAGGAGGTTTTTGCCGATGAGGACTCAATTGTAATCTATGGAACATTCGAGTCTTACGGACAGATCCAGAAATTCATTGAGGAGAAGGGATTCGAGTTGGTTTCCGGAGCTTTTGAAAGGATTCCAAATACAGAGCTTAAAGAGCTCCCCGAAGATCAGAAGGCTGAAATCGAAAAACTTATCGAAAGATTTGAAAACGACGACGATGTTCAGAATGTTTACCATACAATGAAATCGTAATAAATAACAAATAAACTGAGTGGCTGGAGAATTTCGGCCACTTTTTTTATTATATTATATAGCCTCTTTTTAGGGCGCTTTAAATATTTTTATACCTTTGTAGGATATTTTTCATTATTCATCAATAAAATCATCATGAAACTAACGCATATCGAACACATCGGAATTGCTGTGAAATCACTTGAGGTCGCAATTCCTTTTTACGAAGAGATGCTTGGCCTTAAATGCTATGCTGTAGAAGAGGTTGCCGATCAAAAAGTAAAAACAGCTTTTTTCAAGATCGGGCAAACAAAAATCGAACTTCTTGAGAGTACTGACCCCGAAGGACCAATCGGAAAATTCATCGAAAAGAAAGGTGAAGGTATCCACCACATAGCTTTTGCTACTGAAGAGGGAGTACAAAAAAGCCTTGACGAACTTGCAGGCAAAGGAGTACAACTAATTGACAAAAGCCCTAGAAAGGGAGCTGAAGGACTTAATATCGCCTTCCTTCACCCAAAATCTACAGTAGGTGTTCTTACCGAACTCTGCGAAGAACCTGGAAAATAATATTTATATAATATAGGAAAGATGAGTCATCAACAAGATCAAGTTAAAGCGCTTATACAGCTAAGAGAAAAAGCGCGTATGGGTGGTGGTCAAAAAAGAATTGACAGTCAGCACCAAAAAGGCAAATACACTGCCAGAGAGAGAATAGCCATGCTTCTTGACGAAGGTAGCTTCGAAGAGTTTGACATGTTTGTAACTCACCGTTGTACAAATTTCGGAATGGATAAAGAGACCATTCTGGGAGATGGTGTTGTTACAGGTTATGGTACAATCGCGGGTAGACTTGTTTACATTTTTGCTCAGGATTTTACAGTTTTCGGAGGTTCCCTCTCGGAGACATTTGCTCTCAAGATCTGCAAGATTATGGATCAGGCAATGAAGATGGGAGCTCCTGTAATTGGTATTAACGACTCAGGTGGAGCCAGAATTCAGGAGGGTGTAAACTCTCTTGCAGGTTTCGCTGAGATATTCCAACGCAATATTCTCGCATCGGGTGTTATTCCACAAATCTCAGCAATTTTCGGTCCTTGCGCAGGAGGTTCGGTATACTCACCAGCACTCACTGACTTCAATATTATGACTAAAGGTACAAGTTATATGTTCCTTACAGGTCCTAAGGTTGTAAAGACAGTTACCGGAGAAGATGTTACTCAGGAAGAGCTGGGTGGCGCAAGTGTTCACGCCAGCAAGAGCGGTGTGGTACATTTTGCTGTAGACTCAGAGGAGCAAGGTCTTCAGGCAATAAAAGACCTTTTGAGTTTCATCCCTCAAAACAATCTGGAAGAGGCTCCGATTGTTCCTACAGCTGACCCTATTGACAGACTGGATGACCACCTTAATGAAATTATTCCGGATAGTCCTAACAAACCATACGATATGTATGAAGTTATCGGTTCGATTATCGACGACGGAAAATTCCTAGAAGTACACAAAGATTACGCTAAAAACATTATCATCGGATTTGCCCGTTTCAACGGAACTTCAGTAGGTATCGTTGCAAATCAGCCAAAAGTGCTTGCAGGTGTGCTTGATATTAACGCCAGCCGTAAAGCTGCCCGTTTTGTTCGCTTCTGCGATGCATTCAACATTCCGATTGTAACACTTGTCGATGTACCTGGATTCCTTCCCGGAACACAGCAGGAGTACGGAGCGGTTATCACACACGGAGCAAAACTTCTCTATGCATATGGCGAGGCTACAGTTCCAAAAGTTACTGTTACCCTTAGAAAGGCTTATGGTGGAGCATACATCGTAATGAGTAGTAAGCACCTCAGAGGCGATATCAACTATGCTTGGCCGAGTGCCGAAATTGCTGTTATGGGCCCTTCGGGAGCTATCGAGGTTCTTTTCAGCAAAGAGGTTGCAGCAGCCGAAGATCCGGCAAAAGTCGCTCAAGAGAAGGAGAAAGAGTACAGAGAGCTCTTTGCAAATCCATACAATGCAGCAAAATACGGTTATATCGACGATGTAATTGAGCCAAGAAATACAAGGTTGAGAGTTATTAAGGCACTTCAGCAGCTTGCTACCAAGAAGCTAGCTAACCCTGCCAAGAAACACGATAACCTTCCACTTTAATTGTACAGCTAATGATGAAAAGAGTATCAAAAATATTTTTAACCCTGCTGCTGTCGTTCAGTGGGTCCGTATTATGGGCTCAAAGTCAGAACGAAATGAGGATAAACGAATTCCTCGTTACGAATACTGACGACTACGAAGATGATTTCGGCCACAAACATGGCTGGATCGAGCTCTTCAATACTTCATACGGCGCAGTGGGCATTGGCGGATGTTATCTCACAAATGATCCGGCCAACCTTAAAAAGTATGTTATACCAAAAGGTGATGCAACGACTAAAATTGGTCCGAGGCAATATACTATCTTCTGGGCAGATAATATGCCTACAAGAGGAACATATCACCTGAACTTCACTCTGGAAGAGTCAAGCGAAATCATTCTTGTTGCCAGTGATGGAAGGACAATTATTGATAGAATAAAAATTCCTCATGAACAGATTGATACCAATGTCACATATGGAAGAATAACTGATGGTGAGGGATCGATTGATGGAAGCGGAGAGGGATGGGGAATTATGGAGAGAACCACTCCTAAAACCTCAAATATCACTGCTGAACGTGAGCCGGCTCACGTTGTCGTTAAGAGGATGGATCCATTTGGTATTATAATGGCAGTCACTGCTATGAGTGTTGTTTTTTGTGCACTGGTTCTTCTATATTTATCATTTAAATATATGGGCAAGAATGCAATCAGAAAAGCAAAGAAAAAACTTGAAAGTGACTCTCCAAATTCGCCAGCTACCGGTAATGTTTCGGATCAGGAGGAGAGTGCCGAACAACTTGCAGCTATTGCAATGGCTCTAGATCTTTACTTCCGCGAACTTGAGGTTCACGATTTTGAGTATACTGTTCTTACAAGAAATGAGACCCCAAAGACATACTCACCGTGGAGTTCAAAAATTTATACTTTAAGGGAGACACCTGTAAAAATATCAAAACGATAATCTAATGAAAGAATATAAGTTTAAAATAAACGGCAGCGAATATGTTGTTAATGTTGCCGATATAGAGAATAATATAGCAGAAGTTGAAGTTAACGGCATTAATTTCTCTGTAGAGATTGATACACCTGTAAAAAAGGCTTCAGCTCAAACAATTGCTAAACCTGCTCCGGCACCATCCCCTGTTGTTTCATCTCCATCGATTAGCCAAACTGTTTCTAAACCAACAGCAACTGTGAGTGCAGCCCCTGTATCGGCAGCTCAGTCTGGAGACAGTCAAGTAAAATCACCACTCCCGGGAGTAATACTGGAGGTCTCTGTTAAAGAGGGCGATGTGGTTAAAAAGGGACAAAAACTGATGATTCTTGAAGCTATGAAGATGGAAAATGTTATAGAATCAAGCGCAGACGGAAAAGTAACTTCTATTAAAGTAAACAAAGGTGACACCGTTCTTGAAGGTGCTCTTTTAGTAACAATTGGATAATATGGAAAGTAAAGGAATATTCTCTCTGCTTGGAGATAACCTGTCTCAATTCTGGCAATATACCGGAGTAGCCAATGTCTCATTCGGTCATATTTTAATGATTGTGATAGGGTTAGTCTTCATTTATCTGGCAATAAAAAAAGAGTGGGAACCTATGTTGTTAGTTCCGATCGGATTCGGAATAATTGTAGGTAATATCCCTTTCTTCCATGGATTAAGTATAGGAATCTACGAACAGGGATCTGTACTTAACATACTATACCAGGGGGTTCTTCAAGGTTGGTATCCTCCTCTGATTTTCTTAGGAATCGGTGCTATGACGGACTTTTCTGCGCTGATCTCCAATCCTAAACTGCTTCTTATTGGAGCAGCTGCACAACTGGGGATTTTTGGAGCTTATGCAATAGCACTTCTACTTGGATTCTCAGCAGCTGAAGCTGGTGCAATTGGTATAATCGGAGGTGCAGATGGTCCTACAGCGATTTTTCTTTCATCGAGACTTGCTCCCGATTTAGTAGGAGCAATTGCAGTATCTGCTTACTCTTATATGGCCTTGGTACCTGTAATACAACCTCCTGTTATGAAGCTTCTTACTTCAAATAAGGAGAGACTTATCAGGATGAAACCTCCAAGAGCTGTTTCTCAGAATGAGAAGAGGATATTCCCAATTGTAGGATTCCTTTTGACTGCTTTTATCGTACCTTCCGGTCTTCCTCTTCTTGGGATGTTATTCTTTGGAAACCTTCTTAAAGAGAGTGGTGTTACCAGAAGACTTGCCGAAACAGCAAGGGGTCCGCTAATCGATGTTATCACAATTCTTATCGGATTAACAGTAGGAGCATCTACTCAAGCCGACAAATTCCTACAAGTCAGATCGATCTATATATTTGTACTAGGTGCGCTCTCCTTTGTGATTGCCACATTTGGAGGGGTATTGTTTGTCAAATTCCTAAATCTTTTCCTTAAAGATGGAAACAAAATCAATCCATTAATCGGCAACGCAGGTGTCTCTGCAGTTCCCGATTCTGCCAGAGTTTCGCACCAGGTAGGAATGGAGTATGATAAGACAAACTATCTGCTTATGCACGCAATGGGACCAAATGTCGCCGGAGTTATCGGAAGTGCTGTCGCAGCCGGTGTTCTTCTCGGATTCCTCACATAGTCCAATATATTGGTCTTTTCGAATAAAAAAGCACCCCTTTCGGGGGTGCTTTTATTTTTTTATTTACTAACTTTGGAGCGTTTATCGTCAAATTTTAAAAAGGAGACAATTATGCAAAACAAGTTGCAAGAATTAACCGAAAAGCTCTATTCCGAAGGGCTCTCCAAAGGCAGAAAAGAGGCCGAGGAGCTCAAGAAAAAGGCAAAAGCCGAAGCCGATGAAATTATAGCCAAAGCTAACGAAGAGTATAAGGAGATTGTGGCAAAGGCAAAAAAAGAGGCCGAAGATTTAAAGCTCAAAATGCTTAATGAGGTGAAAATGGCTTCAAAACAGTCTCTCCAAAGACTCAAAACCGAAATAGAAACACTCATCCTTACCAAATCTGTAGCCGAACCTTTAAAACCGGCTATGACTGAGACCGAGTTTCTGAAAAAAGTAATACTGGCTGCCATATCTGCCTTTAAACCTGAAAATGCCGAAAATAATACCCTGGATCTGCTGTTACCCGAAAATCTTAAAAAAGAGCTCGAATCTTACATCGAAAATGAGATTAAGAGAGAGTTTTCCGGATCGGTAGTGGTTAATTTTGACAACAAACTGCAGAACGGATTCAAAATCGGGCCAAAAGAGGAGGGCTACTTTATCAGCTTTACCGATACCGATTTCAGTGAGCTTATCGCTGAATATCTGCGCCCAAAAACTTATGAAATCCTATTCTCTGCAAAATAATGAACAATTTCCCGTACATCATAGCAGGATTACCTCAACTTGCGCTCGATTTTGAGAGCAGGAAGAGCAGTTTTGACTCTTTGGTCAATACAATTTATATCAATTGTTCCAAAGAGGATCAAAAGATCATTGACTGGCTGCTGTTCGGGCTCAAAGAGGAGAATCTGACCCATCACTTTTACAGAATTCTGAAAAAGCTCAATAATCCTTTTATGAATGAGTTTTTTGAGTATGATCTGATGCTCCGTAATATCAAGGTAGCTTTTCTTTCCAGAAAATATAAGGGTGCCGAACCTGAATTCATTGGGGATTCATTTGTAATCGAGCATCTTAAAAGCAGCAAGGCTCCTGATTTCGGGCTTGGAATGGTAATGGACGGAGCCTCAAGGATATTCCAGATAATGGAGATGTCCGACCTCCTGGAGCGGGAACAACAGCTTGACCTTCTCCGCTGGAACAAGGCAAATGATATCTGCCTGTTCAGACTTTTCGACATAAATGTAATACTGTGCTTTATCCTTAAGGCAGCTATTACAGAGAGATGGAATAAACTGGATAAGGCCGAAGGTGCCATATTCCTTAATAAACTTATTGAAGAATTAAGAAGTACTAAAAATATATGAAAACCACAGGAAAAGTTACCGGAATCATTGCAAACCTGGTAACCATTGAAGTAGACGACCCGGTTGCTCAGAATGAGATCTGTTATATCGACCTTGCAGGCGTTAAACTTATGTCCGAGGTCATTAAAGTAAGCGGCAAACAGGCTTTTGTACAGGTTTACGAGAGTACCAGAGGCTTAAAAACAGGAGATAGTGCCGAATTTACCGGACATATGCTCGAGGTATCACTCGGCCCCGGAATTCTATCAAGCAATTATGACGGTCTTCAGAACAATCTCGAGACTATGGAGGGTGTATTCCTCAAAAGAGGACAATACACAAAACCTCTGGATCTTGAGAAAAAGTGGGAATTTACTCCTATTGCTAAGCCAGGAGATAAAGTTACTGCTGCCGACTGGCTTGGAGAGGTTAAGGAGGGTTGGCTTCCTCATAAAATAATGGTTCCATTCTCTTTCGAAGGGAGCTACAAGATCAAATCCATTGCTCCAAAGGGTGAGTACAACGTCGAGGAGTCAATTGCAGTTCTGCTTAATGACTCCGGAGAGGAGGTTCCTGTTAAGATGTATCAGAAATGGCCTGTAAAAGTAGCCATTACCAATTATAAAGAGAAACCAAGACCTTACAGGATTATGGAGACCGGTGTGAGGGTGATTGATACCTTCAACCCTATCGCAGAGGGAGGAACAGGTTTTATACCCGGTCCTTTCGGTTGTGGAAAGACAGTTCTTCAGCACGCTATCTCCAAGCAGGCCGATGCTGATGTTATTATTATTGCTGCCTGTGGTGAACGTGCCAACGAAGTTGTGGAGATCTTTACAGAGTTTCCGGAGCTTGTTGACCCCAGAACCGGTCGCAAGCTAATGGAGAGAACTACAATTATCTGCAATACCTCCAATATGCCGGTAGCAGCACGTGAAGCTTCCGTATATACGGCAATGACGATCGGTGAGTACTACAGATGTATGGGGCTTAAGGTTCTGTTGCTGGCCGATTCAACATCCCGCTGGGCTCAGGCTCTGCGCGAGATGAGTAACAGGCTTGAGGAGCTGCCGGGAGCAGATGCGTTCCCTATGGACCTTCCTGCGATTATATCAAACTTCTACTCAAGAGCCGGTATAGTTCACCTGAATAACGGCAAAACAGGATCCGTAACATTTATCGGAACAGTATCTCCTGCTGGTGGTAACCTTAAAGAGCCGGTAACAGAGTCTACCAAAAAATCGGCAAGATGCTTTTACGCTCTCTCTCAGAATAGAGCGGACAGAAAGAGATACCCAGCTGTTGACCCGATAGACTCGTATTCAAAGTATCTGGAGTATCCCGAAATTGTAGAGGATCTAAAGGCCAGAATCAGCGAAGATTGGGTGGACAAGGTATTTAAGGGGAAAAATCTTGTACTCAGAGGTAAAGAGGCTTACGAGCAGATAAATATTCTTGGTGACGACGGAGTTCCTCTCGATTACCACAAGAGATTCTGGAAATCGGAGCTTATTGACTTCATTATTTTGCAGCAGGATGCATTTGACAAGATCGATGCAACCTCCCCACTTGCAAGACAGTCATTTATGTACAATCTCGTGATAGATATTTGTGACAAGGAGTGGGAGTTTGAAAACTTTGAGGAGTGCTCGCTCTTCTATAAGGATATAATCAACATCCTAAGGCAGATGAACTATTCAGAGTTCCAGAGTGCCGATTTCAACAAATATCTTGAACAATTAAAACTTAAGATAAACAATGGCAACTAAGGCATTTCAGAAAATTTACACAAAGCTTGAAGCAATTACCAAGGCTACAATCTCTCTGAGAGCACAGGGTGTTGCTAATGACGAACTGGCAACTGTTGCCGGAAGACTGGCACAAGTGGTTAAGATTAAAGGCGACCTTGTTACTCTGCAAGTATTTGCAGGGACCGATGGGATTGCTACAAATGCCGAAGTTGTATTCTTCGGCGAGCCACCAGCACTTAATGTGAGTGATGATCTTGCGGGAAGATTCTTTAATGCATACGGATTACCGCTCGATAACGGACCAGAAGTTGCAGGAGAGAGAAGATATATTGGAGGGCCTTCGGTAAACCCTTTCAGAAGGAAACAACCTTCACAGCTTATTCCGACCGGTATTGCAGGTATTGACCTCAATAACACTCTTGTATCGGGACAAAAGATCCCATTCTTTGCAGACCCGGATCAACCATATAACCAGGTTATGGCACAGGTTGCACTTCGTGCCGATGTGGATAAGATTATTCTGGGAGGTATGGGTCTATCAAATGACGACTATCTGTACTTTAAACAGGTATTTGAGAATGCGGGAGCTCTCAGTAAAATTATAAGTTTTGTAAACACTACAGAGCAACCACCTGTAGAGAGGCTTTTGATTCCTGATATGGCTCTTACCGCAGCGGAGTATTTTGCTGTGGATAAGAATGAGAAGGTTCTTGTACTGCTTACCGATATGACACTCTATGCCGATGCGCTCAGTATCCTAAGTAACCGTATGGATCACATACCTTCAAAAGACTCGATGCCCGGATCGCTCTACTCCGACCTTCCCACGATTTACACAAAGCCGCTCCAGCTTCCC
>JAFIHK010000142.1 GCA_017848635.1 Bacteroidales bacterium
CATTCAATTTGGACGCAAAACCTTCAGCATCTATCCATTCGGCTGCTATTACCTGAAAAGGAGTTGTATAACCTACCCCAATCGATACATAGTATAGCTCACCCAATATTCCGGTCATGGCATAAAACTGAGAGCTGTATGGATGCGGAACGTGTGGTGATGGTGGAATCCACTGAAGGCCGGTCTGTTCATATGTCATATCCTTTTTGTAGCCCTCCATTTTAATTACCGTAAGCTTGCATTTTTTAGCAGTTATCCCCTCTTCATTCATAAAGCGGGCAAGCTCCCCACAAGTCATTCCATATATGTAGGGTATCTTGTATTGACTTACAAATGAGATAAATCCATCTTCGACCAGATTACCCTCAATCTTAGCTCCAAGAGGATTTGGTCTGTCCAGAACCATAAATTCAATGTTGTTCTCGGCAGCAGCCTCCAT
Organism: Bacteroidales bacterium; assembly: GCA_017848635.1. Lineage (GTDB taxonomy): Bacteria > Bacteroidota > Bacteroidia > Bacteroidales > UBA932 > JAFIHK01. The sequence continues at coordinate 440 of JAFIHK010000142.1, forward strand.
CGCTAGCCCCATTGTGCTGATATATGTGTATGAACGACTTCCGTTATCCTGAATATCATATACAAGAACATCAATATCCTTGAGCATTTCGGCGGTCGGTTTACGAGTCTTGCCGTAAATAGAGTAGAGAGGGAGTCCGGTAGACTCATCTTTCTGATCACCCACTTCGTCACCGGCGTGAGCATCACCCCTGATACCGTGTTCAGGACCATAGAGGGCAACCAACTTTACATTTTTCGCTCCGAAAAGAATATCGGCAGTTGAGCGCATATAATTATCCACACCGGTAGGATTTGTAATCAGACCGACTCTTTTGCCCTCAAGCGCTTTAAAATTAGTGCTCTTGAGCACCTCAATTCCTGTCTTCACGCTCTGCGCATTTGCAGCAGATATAATTAAAAACAGGGTTACGACTATTGCAGATATTTTTTTTATCATAATCAAAATCAGGCTTTAGCTTTCTCTTTAAGTCCAAAGTTTTCGTCAACCTTAACAAAGGCAGTAACGACAATTGTTAAAACACAGCAGAGCATTATCCACCAGAAGAAGTTTTCGTAGCCGATCATCTCCTGAAGCCACCCTGCTGCCATTCCGGGAACCATCATACCAAGCGCCATAAAGGCAGTACATATTGCATAGTGAGCAGTCTTGTGTTCTCCGTCGGAGAAATAGATCATAAAGAGCATATATGCAGTAAAACCAAATCCGTAACCGAACTGCTCAATAAACACAGCCAGATTGATTACAAAGAAATTCTGAGGCTGGAATACTCCCAGATACAGGAATGTGGCACATGTAAGCGATATGCTCCACGCCATTGGCCAAAGCCACCTCTTAAGTCCACCCTTTGCAGCTACAATACCGCCAATGATACCACCTATTGTAAGACCAAGTATACCAACTGTTCCGTAAACAAGCCCCACCTCACCGGTTGTAAGACCTAGACCACCGGCCTCTCTCGCATCCAGAAGGAAAGGAGAGATCAGTTTGATAAGCTGAGCCTCTGGGAATCTGTAGAGTAAAAGGAAGGCGATTGCAACCCATATCTGCTTTTTCTTAAAGAATGTGGCAAATGTTGCAAAGAACTCCTTGAAAATATTTGATGCAGTAACATCCTTGGCCGGTTTATCGCTATCCGGCTTAGGAAGGATAAACTTATGGTAAAGGCAGAGAGCCAGGAAAAATCCCGATAGAATAAAGAATGTGATTGACCATGCAAACTTAATATTACCAGATATTCCTTTGTATGTTGCAGATGTCTCCTCCGATAATTTGGAATCGGCCTGAACAAGGATATAGGCCGGCTTGTCCCAGTTCTGGGCGTTAAACTCTACCCTCTCACCCTGTACCACTGCAATGGATTTATCACCTTTATCGAGTGATGTATTGAGTACAAGAGTCTCTCCGGCTTCAGGAGCCTTATTTAGTTTTATCTGAACAACCGCAACTCCGCCCGATTTATGGTCGGTGTTGGTTATAACCTCCTCTTTGCTGAAATTTCTCTTGAGAAAACCGCCAAGAGGTCCCGATATATGTTTAGACCAGAAACTCTCTCCGTTTTTGTCCTTGTTCTCAGATTTTTTCTCTTCTACAATAAACCCGTTAGCCGCATTGTAGTCATGAACCATCTTCTTAATTGCAGCAGCAGAATCCGATGGAATTTTTGAGGTTCCCAAATTTACTACTGGAGGATAGACATTAAACTCATAATCGGCAGTATTCACGGGAATCTGCCCGAAAGATGCGGAATCGGCCATCGGCAATATGACTGCATCACTGTATTGAGGCCCGGCAACTACCTGAAAACTCGCCGGCTTCAGTCCCGTACCCGATTCAAGCGCACCTGCAAGAATCACAAGCAGACCCTGGCTAGCAATAGTGGCTACTCTGTAGAATGTGCTTCTGATTCCGACATACATCGCCTGCGAGTGTGTGTCAAGAGCGAGCATATAGAACCCGTCGGCTGCAATATCGTGTGTTGCAGAGCTGAATCCTATAAGCCAGAATATAGCGAGCGTCGCCTGGAAAAAGTCAGGAACAGGAATGGTAAATGCAATTCCGGCAAAACCGGCTCCGACCAGGAGCTGCATCGCAACGACCCACCATCTTTTAGTTTTTAGCAGATCTACAAATGGGCTCCAAAAGGGTTTTATTACCCATGGCAGATATAGCCAGCTGGTATAGAGAGCGATATCGGCATTTGAGATGCCGAGTCTCTTGTACATAATGACCGAAATTGTCATTACTGCAACATAGGGCAGACCCTCCGCAAAATAGAGCGAAGGAATCCAGGCCCACGGTGACCTCTTCTTGTTACTCATATTACTGTTATTTAGAGTTATAAATAAAATCTATTCATACATCTTTGTAATAGATGCGCCAACAAAGTAGTGAAGGAGAATCTCATTGAATGGGAAACCCTTTTCTCCCATAACCGCAGCGCCTATCTGGCAAAGCCCTACTCCGTGGCCCCAGCCTGCACCCTTGAGAGTAAACTCTTCCGGAATATTCCCGTTGTACTCTCCCTTTTGCACAATAAATGCAGAGCTGTAGAGGTGTGATTCCGAGAGTGTTCTTCTTATCTCAAGCTCCTTACCTATTGTCCTGCTGCATTTTGTTCCTACAATTTTAAGTTTGATGAGTCTTCCCGATGTTCCTCTCTCAACAGGGATCAGATCGATTATATCTCCGTAATCGGTCCCCGATCTTCTTTTTATCAGCTCCGAAAGCTGCGATTGACCATATTTTACCTCCCATCGATAGAAGTTGACAGTCTCCTGATCATAATTATTCAGAACCTGAGATAGAACCCTCTTATCGGAGGTGTTGCAGAATGCCTCAGGAGATGTAAGTATCCATTTGATAGCCTCATCTTCGTTTCTCAAATCGGGAATTACAGAGTCGGAAACCGAGTCTCTCTTCTTCACCAGATAACTGTAATGAATATCCTCCCAGCAGTTTTCAAAC
>JAFIHK010000143.1 GCA_017848635.1 Bacteroidales bacterium
TAAAAAGATCGATATCGTCAAGAGTATATGCAGAGTTTGCATCTACCTGAAACATAATATCCGGATACTCCCTTCTTACAGCTTTTACCAGCTTAAGATCGTACCCGGGAGCTATCTTTATTTTAACACGCATATAGCCCTCTTCAAGGTACCCCTCAATATTCTTAAGCAATTCGCTCTCCGATGACTGAATGCCGATACTTACACCAACATCAATCTTCTCTCTGGTACCACCCAGTAACTTAGAGAGAGAGACACCTTTGCTCTTTGCAAAAGCATCCCACAGGGCCGATTCAATCCCCGCTTTTGCCATCATATGACCACGTACCTTTTCATATCTTGAGATCGCATCTGCCACATCTTTAAGATCCTTTCCCAAAATTTCCGGGATTAAGAAATCCTTCATAATATGCCAGGCTGTAGTTACAGTTTCGTATGAGTAAAACGGAGTACCTTCGGCCACGCTCTCCCCCCAACCGGTAACACCTTCGGCATCTATTCTAACCATAATATGCTCTTCGTCGTATTCGGTTCCCATAGATGTTGTAAACGGATGCACAAGATCCATTTTGGTATGCCGAATCTCTACTCTCTCTATCTTCATTTTTATCTATTTTTAGAGTATTTAATCTTCTTTTCAAAAACCCTGATTACAGGGTATATAGTCTGAGGTTTCATAAGATACCCAAACTGACTGTAGGTGCCCAGTCCGAGTTCAGACTGTGGCTCCAGTGCAATGACAAGCATGTTCCCCTTTAGCTGAGCAGTTGGAATAAAAAGATATTGTTCGGCCACTGATATTCCCTTAGCTTCGTTGGTAGAGATCTTTGGGGTTGGAATTATATCCCCCTCAAAATCGATTGAGTCAATTGCAGTTAAAGAGATCTGCTCAAGGTGATAACTCTCCGTATTATTCAATTTAGTTGTCTTAAAACCAACTCTGCTGACCCACTTCATTAACACACTGTCACTTTTCGGAATGAGATATCCAAGCGGCTTCAAGGTTGAAATAGTAGGTTTGACTACTGGTCTGAAGTTTTTAATTTGGATTACGGAATCACTCTTTGAAAAATATGAGTAGACAGGCAATTTTAAGGTAGTTCCGTCAGATGTGTGTACCATCTGAAGGGCAACTTTTTCGTTTGCAGCAGGAGAGATTAATAGCCTCCGTTCAGATTCTACAATCGATTTGATCTCATCGCAATTGCCATACACAAATTCAAGCAAGGCAAGCATTCCGTTATACTGAGAATATGCTCTGTGTAACAGATTATCAACATAACTATCCTCGCCATTCATCCCCTCCTGAATAAAAGAGAGAGTGTTCTGAATACCATAACTCTGTCGCCCGTCATTAATATCGAATGTACTGTAGCGAACATAGATATCTTCGGTTGGACCTCCCGGGCTGTACATCCCGTATGAGACACCCCTGGCAGACATATAGTTGCTCCAGAATGGCATATACAACCTCTTCTGATAATCTCGTAAAGATGCCGATATCTGAGGATTGGTATTGAAACCTATGAGCACATCCGAATTCTTTCTGTACCCCGCTTTGATCCAATCTTCGCTATATGGGTAATATTCGTGAACATCCATGGTTACCTCAAACAGATATTTGTCGAAAAGAGCATGCAGGGCAATAACCTCAGGCTCGGTCATTATAAGATGATTACGATTAAGATCGGCCTTGTTGGAATTCCTTCTGACATTCAGCTCCGAACCGTCTGGATTAACCTGAGGCACCAGCACAAGATCAATTTTATCAAAAAGGTATGAGTATTGAGGCTTAATAAGCTCTTTGGCAAGCAACAAAGCTCCCTCTTTTCCGGATTGTTCATTACCGTGCTGCTGAGCCTGAATAAGAATTTTAATTTTGGTCTGAGTAGGTCTGATTCCCGATTTTGAAAATTTAAGAGCATAAATATTGCGACCCTCAACCGATCTGCCAATCACCTCTGTTGAAACCAATTCGGAAAATTTATCGATATCCTCGATAAATTGGACTATCTCCCGGTAAGAGGATGGTTTTGAGTAACCGTTATCTTCAGCCGGAGTTTTAACCGGCTGAGCTACAGCTGCAATATTTGTCATAATAAATATAAAAAGCAGTAACTTTTTCATTATTTAAAAGATTTATTCAAATTCATTTATATTAAAATCAGAATCCGTTTAACTGCATATACACTGTAGGCATCAACAGAACAAGTCCCACAAGCATTAAACAAAGCAATAGCTTCCAGAACCACTTTATCCAAACCTCATATGGAATCCTGGCAATGCCCAGAGCGCCTATAAGTACGGCAGATGTAGGAGTGACCATATTTGTAAAACCGTCACCAAACTGGAACGCCATTACAGTAGCCTGCCGGGAGAGGCCTATCACATCCGAGAATGGGGCCATTATTGGCATTGTGAGAGCAGCTTTTGCAGAACCCGAAGGAATAAAGATATTGATGCAGGTCTGAATAAAGTACATTATTGAAACGGTGCCACCCTTTCCTGTACCCTCCATTGTAGATGAGAGAGAGTATAGAATAGTATCCATAATCCTCCCCTCCGTCAGGACCTGAATAATCCCTCCTGCAAGCCCGACAATAAGGGCGGCCGTAAGAATATCCTTTGCCCCGACTATAAACTCCTTAGCAATATCATTAGCCCCCGATCCCATAGAAAATCCGGAGATTATACCCATTGCCAGGAATAGTGCCGATATCTCCGTAAGATACCAACCATATCCCAACACCCCTATCACAAGGAATACTATTGTAAAAGCAAGAACATTTAAAATAAAGAACAGGTATGATTTACGGAGAGTGTATACACCAATTGCGCCGAACAGCAGCGTAAGTACTGGAAGGCAAACAAATGTAATATCTGCCCCACCAAGAGAAATTGTAGTTTTTGGATATGCTATAGAGAAGATTATCAGAACGGTAGTGACTATTGCAAAAACAATCCAGGCAGATATTGGAGTTTTGGTGGCAAAATCTATCTTTACCGCTTCGGACTCTCGTTTCCGCCAATACTCATCCAGTTCATACATCGGTGATAACTTCGGGTTCTTCTTCACCTTGGAGGCGTAAATCAAGGTAAAAGTTATAATAATTGCGGTGAGGATTACCCACACCACAAGCCTGTATTCAAAGCCCGAAAAGAGCTGCAATCCCGATAATCCCTGTGCGATGCCTATTGTAAAAGGATTGATGATTGCACCGGAAAAACCAACGTGCGCCGCCACATAAACCATCAGAAGCCCGGTTATTGAGTCGTATCCCATTGAAATTGCCAGCGGTACGAAGATTATGACAAAGGCGAGTGTCTCCTCGCTCATTCCGAAAATTGCTCCGAAAAGACTGAATATCAACATCGAGAATATAATCACAAGGTTGTGAACCCCAATCTTCCGGAAAAGTCTCTTTTTCTCAAGATGCCCCGATTTTTCGAGAAAGGAGAATATTCCGAAATCAATTGCCCGGCTACTGTTCATAATCTGAAAAGCCCCCCCGATTATCAGAACAAATGCGATGATCCCGGCCTGTTTCTTAAAGCCCTCAAGCAACGAACCGAATATCTGCCAGGTCTGAGGAGAAGATTCAACAACGTGATATGAGTTGTTTACAATCACATCTCTAGAGACACCGTTTACCTCCCTCTTCTCATACTCATACTGGCCAGCAGGAATAAACCAGGTCAGAATGCCGCAGAAAAGAATCAATGCCGATATTATAACAAATGTGTGAGGAATTTTACTTAATCGCGCCATTGCTATAGTGTGTTAAAATTTATACTTTTCGCCAGGATTGAGAACAGTAAGTTTAAAGCTGTTCACTCTGCCACTCTTCTCATCTGCAGGTTTGTAAGGTTCGAAAATCATAACATGACTATCTCCAATTACCTCCATA
>JAFIHK010000144.1 GCA_017848635.1 Bacteroidales bacterium
AAACCATACTGTATGTTCATCAAGGTTAACCTTAAGATCTTTAACACCCGGTTCAAAAGGGAGTTTGGCCTCAAGTTTCTTAACGCAGTTTTTGCAGTCAATATTTACAGAGAAGGTAACTTCGGCACTCTTTGCCTTTTTATCCTGTGCATTAACATTAGCTGTTACAAGCATAACGACAGCCATCAGAGAGAGGGCCATAAAAAATAGTTTTTTCATAATCTTTGATTTATGATTAATTAAATTGTATTAAATTATTTCCAAATTGTAAAGCGGAGACCCGCATATAATCTTACACCCATTAGTGGGCCCCATATTGCCGATGAGTTGAAACCGGTCGAAAATGGATTTTCGCTGTTCAGGATAGGGTGTTTTTGACGATAACCTGTCAGGTTTTCACCTCCAATGTAAACATCGAGATCCTTGAATTTCTTTGTAACCTGTGCAAAGAGAACTCCATATCTGGGTGACTCATCCATATCTGAAATAAACGATGGCATTTTTGAAGGGCCATTCAGCTGTGCGGTAAAGTCAAATGTCCATTTATTCATTGAGGTTGCATACTGGAGATTCAGGACTCCCTTATAACGACTTGTTAACGGTCTCTCTACCAATCCTTGTCCCTCAAGTTCGGCTTTAGCATCGGTAAAGCGCATTGTAGCAAGAATCTTGAATCTCTTGATCGGTTCCGATGTAAAGTCAACCTGCCAGTTGTTGGTAAAAGATTTTCCATCCAGGTTGTAGATCCAAACCTTCGAAAATTCTCTCTCCTGATCAACAATAATCTGTGAACTGAAGTCTGTACGGAAATATTCAAAGCTTACTGTAGATTTTTCACCCTCTCCCAAATGGAAGTATCCGGTGAGGTTAGCTCCATAAGTCCAGGCATCTTCAATATCCAGACCCGGGTCAATAACAATCTGCCTTCCTGTAGATAGAATTCCCAGATTGTCCGAAATCACATTGCTTTTACGAACTCCGCGCCCTAAGTTAGCCCTCAAAACGAGGTCTTCAATAATGGAATATTTCACACTCAATCTGGGTGCAAGGTAGTATCCGTACTTTGAGTATCTGTCCAGACGCAAACCTGTAACAACTGTTATCTTCTCGCCTCCGGTGTAGGTATATTCAGCATAAGCCCCGGCCATCTTGTGTTTGGATGGCAGTGGTCTATCCTCCGCTACTCCGTTGTTACCAACAAAATAGTAGTCGTGCAGATACTCATCATATTTATCGTAAACACCGCTGATACCTGCGATAATCTTGTGGTTCTCATTTATCTCATTCTGGAATATAAGGTTGACAAATAGCGAGTTTTGAGTCCCTGTGTACTCTTTTCTCCCGAATATCCCGTCTATATCGTGCCAGGTGTAATCAACAACTCCCGCAATATTCATAGAGTTGTCAGCATTGAGAGGAATTCCGAGTTTTACATAGCTGTTCAATCCTCTGTTTTTCACTCTGGAGCCCCAGTATTGGGATGTTAAGTGGTCGTCTCCCTTTTTAAACTGACTTTGACCTCCCAGGCGATCATCTTTTAGCGCTCTGAATCCAAATCTAAGTTGAATGCCATCGGCAGGTGCATAAAGCCATCTATTTGAAATATTGATCTGGCTTGCAACCGGTTCATCTCTGAATCCGTCATGGTTTCCGTCGTGACCCTGAGGGTCATTTGAAATGTGCCCCAGCAACACTGTGCTCCACTTTTCATTCAGTTGAAGTGAAGATGCCACATTTGCTTCGGTTCTCATATTGTCGGCCAGAAAAAGATTGATAAAGAATGGCTTCTCATCGGTAGGTTTTCTATGCTCAAGATTTATCTGCCCGGTAATTGCTTCAAGTCCATTCACAACAGATGAAGGACCTTTTGCTATTTGGATACTCTCAAGCCACTGGCCCGGAACATAAGAGAGTCCGAATGGTGCTGCCAGACCTCTCATTGCAGGTCGGTTTTCGTCTAGCATCTGCGTATAACTTCCGTTTAAACCGAGCAGGCGAATCTGTCTCGCACCTGTGATCGCATCGGAATAACCGACTGTAACGCTGGCGGAATTTTCAAAGCTCTCTGCAAGGTTACAACAAGCCATTTTGCAAAGACCTGCCGCTGTTATCACCTCTGTTTTAAGCGATGTGGTTTTTGACAGCAGAGTTCCGCTCTGAACGCCCAGTACTTTTACGGCATTCAACTCATTGTTTTCCTTAAGTGTAAACTCTGCGTAGTTTTGGTTCTTATCAAGTGTTATTGTATCTTTTTCAAATCCTATATAGGACGCAATCAGGGTTACACTCTCCTTCCCTTTTCTGTTAATTGTGAAGCGCCCTTTAGTATCTGTCTCGACAGATATTCCTGCCTCGGGCCAATAGACATTGGCATATGGCAAAACCTCTTTTTGACCTGAAGCATTAACGGAGCTTACAAGTCCCGAGATTGTCTGAGATTCAAGAATTGATGGTATATATAATAGTAACGATAGAAATAAAATTTTCTTCATATTAAATGGTCATATAAAAAATTGAATAAAATAGATTTATAGCAGTAATTTATTAACTACTACAATCTCCATACATTCAACGTTTTATTGTAACCATTAGCAAGTAGTGGCGGGGCCTCTCCGATAGAATCCACAAAGGCTCCTGTATCAAAGCTATCTGCCTTACTATTATAGTTTAGAACCATAACAGGGATAACCGAGCATTGAAATTTATTGCCACTATCTATCTGTATTCTGGAATCTGTATAGTCATCGCTTAATGCATATAGCTCATTATGGCAGCATTTTGCGGTATGGTGCATATGTTCACACTTGCCATTTATCCCCTCATCTTTAGCACATTTGTGCAGATCATCATCATGCTCGCAATCGGGAACTCCGTATGGCAACACTATCTGCACGCTTCCGGTAGCAGAGCAGGTATGAACATCAATTCCGAAAGAACTGAGCAGATATACCGACGCCAGAAGCAAGCTTAATATATATGTACCATATATCTTCATCGTGACAAATGTAAAAAAAAATTCAGTAAATTCAATTATTTGAAACTATCCTCAAACCTAGTGACACACACTTTTCGTAAAGAGTGGCATCGTTTATTTTTTGAAGTAGTCTCATTTTGGAAGTTCTAACCGAATTTGCAGTGTTATTAAGGATTTCCGCTATTTGAGATGTACTATACCCCTCTTCGGTCAGGAATAGAACCAACTTCTCATTCGTTGAGAGCTGTTCGACAAACTCCAGAGGAAGATAGTCAAGAATCTCTATGAGCTCACTGTTAATAACAGAATTGATATTTTTACGATATTCGTTATTATACCTTTTATTAAGCTTTATTAAATCTTCATATAGTTCTGGTGATAGTGAGTATTTATTGTTTGCTATTTTTAAGTAGTCATTTGTTATTTCCGGCAAAAGAGCTGTTGATATCTTCATCAGGTTATTAATGACTCGTTGTTTTTTCAGTTTTGATTCGGCAATCTGGGCCTTTATCTCCTCTTTATGTCTTCTAATTTCCAACTCTTTACGCGATATTTTAACTCTAAACCAGAATATCACCAACAGGAGGATTGATGTTATCGAAATGCCAATAACTACAAGTTTGAGGAATCTGTTCTTCTCATCGGAGATGCTCAGCTGCAGATCTTTTGCCTGAACATTGTATCTCTTCTCAAGTTCAAGAATCTTCTTAGAACTTACCTCTTCAAGATATCTTTGATGGAATTGATATGCTTTAAAATAATAGTCACTTGCCATCTTATACTCTTGTTTAAATTTATAGACATCAGCGATATGTCTATATAAATGGTATTCCGATGAGGCTTCCTTGTCACTAATATTTTCTATTGAAAGTTTTGCGTAATAGAGGGCACTATCCAAACTATTCAACTGAAGATAATATGCTGATAACCCATAGTACAAATTATCTCTTGATGCTTGGTTTTTATTGTACTTAAGGTTCTCTTTTGTAAATAAAATAGCATTTTCATAATCCTTTATAGAAGCGTAATAACCAGATTTTGCATTGTAAAAGTACGGAATAAGTTCATCTGGAATTGAATCCAAAGTATCTAACTTACTAATAAGATCGGGTATGCCACTATAAGTCTTATTATTTAATTTTGCCCAGATAATATCAATTATTGAAATTATATAATTATAACGACTGTTGGTAGAATAATAGACTTGAGAAGCTTTATTAAAATACTCCTCTGCTTCCTTAAAATTGCCGTCGGCTTTATTAATTCTACCTATATATGTATAGATAAGTCCAAGTATATTTGGATCTTTTATTTTATTTTCAACATAAACAGTTTCTGCTCCTTTAAATGAATCAAATGCAGTTGTGTCAGTCTTATCTAACAAATACTTTAGAATTCCATTATATGTCAATGCTCTTGTATAATTGTAATAGTCTTTTGAATCTTTATAATAATTGATTGATACACCTATAAGAGAGTCATTTAAAACATTGACATCGTTTTTATCATTTGCAATAGTAAGCAGCAGATAGTAGTATGCCTTATTTGCGGATGAGAAGAGAGTATTCCTGAAATTCTGAAGTGAATCCAGAGCTCTCTTAGGATCCGATTGAAGCAATGAATCGGCAAAAACAAGCCTCTCCCTGTACTTAACCTGCATTTGTGGAGAGGTACAAGAGAGTAGTAATATAAAAAAGAAAAACAGTCCCCCTTTTTTCATTTGAGTAAAACTATACGCAAATATAATAAAATGAGGAGTTGGAAAGATTAAAAAAAAAGGGGCTGCCATCTCTAAAAGGACAGCCCCACAAAAATTTACCCTTAATTATTGTTGTTAACAGCCACTTTTGAGTAATAAATCGTTCCTGGAGTAATCTCTATCTTTGCACTGAAATAGATAGCTATACTCATAACCAGGAAGAGAATTATTACGGGGAAAAAAGCGTGCAGTCTCTTTCTTTTACTTAAAGCAATTGCATTATATCTTCTGTTCATAAAAATGTCATCTACTCTGAGGACCGCCGCAGGATATTTATTTCCAACAACTTTTGCCGAACAGGTTAGCGAATTATAACTTTTTGGAGCGCATGCATTAAAACCACTGTTGCTGTAGTCGTACACCTGAGTCCTTACTCTCTCCTTTGACCTGGCAGGATTAATTATCTCATTAAAATATCCTATTATACAAGCACCCGCAAGGTAGTATTGCCATTCAATATTAATTCCGATTGTCTCGAAGAATACAAATAGCAGGAAGAGAGCCACAGATGAGAAGAAGTAGTTTAATATGTTTATTGCAGCTCCTACCGGGCAGATATATCTGCACCAGAACTTTTTAATAAACAGAAGAGATACAACGAATATGTATATAAAAATTGAGGTAATCCATATATTAAAATCGGATTGTGCGATGGTTTTAAAAATATTTGACGGATTAATGGAGTGGAAGAAAAGCTCCGAAGCAGAGAGAGTGTAATAGAAAATAAGAAACAAAATTAAATATTTAACACTTCTTAACAATGTATCCGCGAAAGAACCCTTTTCAAATTCAATCTCTCTCAACTTCAGAACCTTTCTAATCCTACCCATCATCCTTGTCATATACCCCACCGGGCAAATAAATGAACAGAATATCTTACCTGTAAGGAACGTAAAGAACCCTAAAATAATCCCCAGAATAATATATTCGTTATTAAATGCCATCTTTTAAAACTTAACTGAAATTAACTCAACCCTATTTGATTTCTAATATTACAATAATGTAAAGTATGCGTAGTATGATTTATTTGATGTAACAACTCTGATTACATAAAATCCGTAAGTGTCAGGAAGATCAAATACAGGAAGCGAAATTACGCCGGAGCCTTTTATTGATTTAACTCCCCACTCGTATACGTTTCCGAATACATCCTCAATTGTTACTGTAGCTGTACCCCTATAATTTGATAGATAAACCGACATGTAGTTTTGGTTATATGTTGCATAAACATAAGCAGACGATAAACTGGTAGTCGAGAGTGAAGAAGAAGAAGAGAGCATTGATGAAGTGCTCAAAAGTCCTGAAGTATTCGAATCGGCACCTGCAACTTTTGGTCTCAGTTCAGAATTTTCAGTCAATGGCAACAGTATTTCTTGAGCCATGATTTTTGTCGAAATAGTCAGTGCAAAAATGACTGCGAAGGGTAGTAGGAGAATTTTTGTTTTCATAATGGTTTTTTGTTTTGAAAATTTTCAGTTCAAAATTATCATTAAAAACCCTATTTAGATACCTATTAATAGGCGCTAACAAAATTTAGCGCTTTTTAGTAGGTCATAATATTGATTATCTGAAATGTAGAAAATAATTTTAGCGCCCCCGAATTGGGTGGTTACTCCAGAATCTGGAGCAAAATCTGTCTGTTTTCGTCAGAAATAAGCTCCGAAGCGGCAATTTTTTTCTTAATGTAAGACTTGTTTCCGCGGATACTTGATGGAGTTGAATTCAGAATTTTTGCAATAAAGTTGACATTGTTTCCCTGTTGAAGAAGCACTATGATTAACCTCTCCTGATCGGTAAATTCATCAAGATTTCTTAAAACAGGGTAACTCTCAATAAAGGCTTCGCTGTTCGTAATTGCCGACAATCTCTTCCTGAAAGATTTTTTAATATTGCTTATTGCAGCAAGAATATCGTCGATCTCACCTCCGGAGCTCTTGGTAGATCGCACAGATATTTTGTAGACATCATCTGTAAATTGAGACAGGAGTCCGGTGGTTGCATTAAGAGTCTCCTTAATGAGCTCCGTCTTTTGCAGCTTCTCCTGATTTACAGAGGCAATCTGTTTCTCCTTAACAAGGAGTTTTGCCCTTAGCCGGAGCATATAGAATAGAAATCCCATGAGTATACCCGACAAGGATAGTAGTAACATCAAAAAACGTTTAGCATCCTTCTCCTTAGCAATCTCAGCATCTTTCATCGAGATGTCGTACTTCTTTTCAAGCTACAGAATTCTCTTTGACCTCACCTCATTCAGGTACATCTGGTGAAACTCGTACGCTTTGTAGTAAATATCTGCCGCACTCTCATATTTGCCTCTCAATTTATAAAGATCGGCCAAATGCTTATATAAATGATAGTTAGACGAAGCAACTGTATCAGACACTGCCCAAACTGCCTTTTCAGCATATGAAACAGCGCTATCAAGCATATTTAGTTGGTAGTAGTAGGCAGATAAAGCATAGTATTGATTATCCCTAGAATTAAAGTCTTTAGAAATATTAATGTTTCTTTTTGTATATAATATTGCATTTTTATAATCCCCTATCGAAGCATAATAAACTGATTTAACATTATATATATTCGGCAAACAGTAAGGAGGGGTATCCTCAACATAGTCTAAATCATTAATATATGATGGAATATTTTTATAATCCCTTAAATTAATTTTTGTCCATATAATATCCATTAATGATACAATATAGTTATAAGTATTCCCCGAAGCCTTATTTATCTGCGCACTTCTTACAAAGTACTTCTCTGCCTCAACGAAATTTTTATCGGCCTTATTAATTTTCCCAAGATAGGCATAAATCATCCCTAAAAGGTGGTTATCCCTAAGCTTATGTTTACTATACAACTGTTCAGCGCTTTTAAAGAGGTCGAACGATATAGTATCCTTAGGATCAAGCGTATATCGAACAATGCCTTTGTATGTCAGAGAGCGGGCCAGGTTGTAATTATCGGAACTCTCCTCATACCAGTTTACGGCATATGTAATAAGAGAGTCGGATGTAAATGAGAAATCGATCTTATCCTGTGCAATGGTCTTTAAGAGAGAGTAGTATGCTCTGTTCTCCGAAGATAATTTTTGAGACTCAATTTTGAGCAGAGAGTCATAGACTGCAGATGGATTTTTTGAGAGCATCGAATCAAGAATCGAAAGCCGCTGACCGATCTGTACCTGCTTGTGTGAAGATGTACACGCGATTAGTAAGGCTGATATCAGGAGAGTGAATGCTCTTTTCATTTCAGGGATTTGATTTCAAATAT
>JAFIHK010000145.1 GCA_017848635.1 Bacteroidales bacterium
AGAGGTATGCGATGAGCTCTCTCAAACAACCGAGGTCTTGTTCGTAAAGACGGATGTCTCTGAAGAATCTGACTGTAAAAACCTTATAGACAAGTGCATAGAGAGGTTTGGCAAAGTTGATATTCTTATTAATAATGCCGGAGTCTCTATGAGAGCACTTTTCAGAGATCTACACCTTGATGTGATTAGAGAGCTGATGAATATTAACTTCTGGGGGACCGTATATTGTACTAAATATGCGCTCCCCTGGCTGTTAAAATCACAAGGCTCTGTTGTAGGTGTAATTTCAATTGCAGGGTTCAAAGGATTACCTGCGAGAACAGGCTACTCGGCCTCTAAGTTTGCGATATACGGATTCCTGGACACTCTAAGAATTGAGCACCTTAAGGATAATCTGCATGTAATGATCTTTGCTCCAGGATTTACAGCTTCCAATATACGATTTACAGCACTTACCGCTGACGGCTCAAAGCAGGGTGAAACTCCGAGGGATGAGTCTAAAATGATGTCCTCCGAAGAGTGTGCAAAACATCTGCTGAAGGGAATCAAAAAAAGAAAAGCCCAGGTAGTATTAACTACTACCGGAAGGCTTGTCGTTTTAATTAACAAGTTCTTTCCGAGACTTGTTGACAGATTGGAATATAACTTTATGAAGAGGGAGCCTGACTCACCTTTGAGATAGATCTTCAAATTCTCTCCTCATCTGCTCAATATGCATCTTTTGCCACTCCTTGTACTGCGATGGCGAAAGAATTTTTTTAAGCTTTAATTCGTTTTTCTGGCGGAGCTTTTCCAACAGTTCATCGCTATATTTTACCTCACTGCTTTTAGCGGTACTCTCAACACCCATATTTATTCCATCACTACCTGGACGCATCCCGCCGCCTGGCATTCCACCGCCTGACATTCCGCCACCCGGCATTCCACCGCCTGAACGCACTCCCCCACCCATTCTACCTTGAGAGTTTGTAGCTGTAGGGGTCTCTGTTACCGATTTACTATCTTTATCAGCTCTCTCTGAATTTTTGCTTTTCGGCATACCTGCAATGATCATCTCAGCCTCCTTTAGCTTTAAGGCGTAGATTTTTTTCTGCTGTTTATCACTTAAGTTCAATCTGGCCTTCATTTCGTCGGTCATTCTGGTGGCTAACTCATCGGAGGTTGGGGGTTTGGGCTGAGCATTACACTCACTGTTTGTGGCAATTATAAAAGAGATTGCCATCCATAACGGTAAAATTAATTTTTTCATATTGTTTTTATTGCTTTACACCTTCGAAAATATAGGCTTTAGCGATATGTTGCGTTTTATAATATGTAAACCGATCCAAAATCCGGACGTAACCACAATTTTTCACGACGAACATATAAATTCAATTATATGCTGAGAGAATAAGCCAATTTGCTGAATAGATAAATACGGGGCTTCAGATTAAACTAATTTCGTCGCTGAAATATGGTTTATTAATGAAATCTCTTGAAGATATTGTGAGCGAGTTCAAAGGTATTACGCTTGAGCAGATGAGTGGTGTTAAACTAATGAACAGAAGCGATGTAAAGTATGTGACTACTGTAGAGCATATCCACGAACTACTTTCGTCAATATCACATTATTACTATATTCAGGAGGGGCAGACGGGCAGAATCAACACCTATAGAACAACATACTATGACACACCCGGATTGGATATGTTTCTTATGCATCACAATGAAAGAGCCAGCAGAGAGAAGGTGAGAATAAGAAGTTACTCCGATAATGATCTCTCATTTTTTGAGATAAAAATGAAGAATAATCACGGTAAAACAAAGAAGAGGAGAGTTCAGGTTACAACCGCAGAGCCCTGGAGAGGAGAAGAGTGTTCGAATCTGCTCAACAGATATACTAACTACGATTCCGGCGAACTTATTCCCACGATCAGTAATGAATTTAAACGAATTACCCTTACCGATTTCGCTATGAGTGAAAGAGTTACTATTGACTTTATGTTGAAATTCCATAACCATTCGAATGGAGCGGAAAAGGAGTTGCGCGATCTTGCAATTATTGAACTCAAACGTGACTCTTTGAAATATTCCAATATAGAAGGGGTATTAATTGATTTAAGAATTAAACCGATGGGATTCAGCAAGTATTGCATCGGATCGGTTCTGACAGACACCTCTTTAAAATCTAATCTCTTCAAAAGAAAAATAATGGCAATTGACAAAATAACTAATCATACAAATGGACTTATTTAATGATGCCCCCGTTTTCGACAGCACCGGATTTGGTCAGCTGATCTCACATTTTCTGATTAATCTGCTAGTAGTCGGACTTATTATCCATCTGCTTTACTACCCTAAAAGCAAACGAAGAGACTACTACTTCACTTTCACACTTATAGGCGTGAGTATCTTCCTGATGATATTTCTCTTGGGAAGTGTAAAGATAAAGGTTGGATTCGCACTCGGATTATTTGCAATATTCGGCATTATAAGATATCGTACGGAGCAGGTACCGATTAGAGAGATGACATATCTCTTCGCAATTATCTCAATATCGGTAATAAACGCACTTGCGGTAGACCTGAGTTATATGGAACTTGGCTTTACCAATCTGATTTTCATCGTATCTATCTGGGTTCTGGAGGGTCTTCGATGGTTAAAGCATGTCCCAAGCAAGCTTATAATTTATGATAAGATAAACCTGATAACACCCGACAGGGAGAGAGAACTCATAGATGATCTCACAAAAAGGACGGGCCTGAGAATCATCAAAGTGGAGATTGGGCATATAGATTTTCTTAAAGATTCCGCTTTGATAAAAGTCTATTACGAATCTTCGGGCAATGAAATAAATACAGTCGATAATATAACAAAAATCAGAAATGAAATGTAGTTACAAAGCCGTATTGGGCATATTTATAGCACTGTTTGCTTCCGGAGGGCAGATAAATGCTCAGGGAGGGTTAAATTTATGGAGTAGCGCAGAATTAAACTATAAGATCAATAAGAGAGTGAAACTCTCTCTATCCGAAGAGTTGAGATTGAGAGAGAATCTTGCAAAAACCGACAGATTTGAGACTTCGCTGGAGGCAACCTACAAACTATTTAGTTTTATAAAGGTGGGAGCAGGATACTCTCTGCTGAACTACAATCACCCCAGGAAAGGATGGGAGATCCGGCACAGAGTGAATCTCTCCGTAGAAGGCGAATATAGTATCGGCCGATTTGATCTGGCACTAAGGGAGCAATACCAGAACACATACAGAGTCGGGATCACCGGCACATCCGAAAGATTAAATCCTAAGATGTATGTACGCAGCCGTTTGAGCGTGAGTTATAATATCAGCGGATCGAGAATATACCCCTATACATCTGCCGAGTTTTATCATACAGTAAATTCACCTGTAGAGAACGAACTTTCAAAGATCAGGTATACTTTAGGAACAAAATATAAGCTCAGTAAGAGAAACAGTTTAAATTTGTACTACAGGTATGTGACCGAAAAAGAGGATGATGATATTGAGGGGAGCAACATAATCGGAATTGGATACACCATAAATATCAGATAGTTGATGAATTTAAAGAACAAACAGCATCTTCTTGAGATCTCGATATATATTATCGGATGGCTACTCGTTTTCCTGGCTCCGATATTCGATTCGTTTCTCAGTAAGGAGGAGATTATCAAGTGGTTTGATGTATTGAGAGCATGGCTATACCTGCTGCCATTTGCACTCTTCTTCTTTATACACAACTATATCGCCAGAAAATTTTTTCTCAATAAAAGATACCTTCTCTACACATCATTTACACTCGCCCTGATTCTTGCAATCTTTATATCATATCCAAGGGTTCTTAAAAACGAAATCCGGAGCAATCCCATTATGAAGGATATGGTGAGGATGAAAGAGTTCAAAGGGCCTGACAGAAACTTTGTACCTCCACCGGACTCTATGAGAGTGTTACTGCAAAGCAACAGAGTTCCACCTCCTTCTTTCAGACACAGGCCCATTCTTGAATTAAGAGCTCTTGACTCACTGCTCTCCAGTCTGCTCATTGCAATACTACTTGCCGGATTTAATCTTGCTATTAAATTATATTTCAGACTCCTGGACGAACAGAATAAGCAGAGAGAGCTTGAGAGCAGTAGCCTGCTTTTTGAGCTTGAGTATCTCAAGGGGCAGCTCAACCCTCACTTTTTCATGAATATGCTCAATAATATACACGCTCTTATTGACATTGACAGCGAAAAAGCTAAAGAGACTATTATAGGATTCTCCAAATTAATGAGATATGTCCTGTATGATGCTAACCAACAGGAGATTCAACTATCAAGAGAGATTACTTTTCTCAGGAACTATATAGATTTGATGAAGATTAGATACACAAAAAATGTGGATATTAATATTCATCTGCCCGAAAGGATTCCGGATATAACAATTCCTCCGCTACTCTTTGTATCCTTTATTGAGAATGCTTTTAAACACGGGATCAGCTACCGCAATAAATCTTATGTAAATCTCGAGCTTCGGGTTAGTGACAATGAGATTATCTGCAATGTGTCAAATTCCGTTTGGAGACCGATTAGCGATAACAGTTCCGATATTAATTTCGAAGATCCGGAGAGTGGTATCGGCTTGTCGAACGTTATTAAGAGGCTTGATCTTATATATGGAAACAGGTACTCACTATCCATAGATAAGAGCGAGAAAAACTATTGTGTTAAACTTACAATTCCGGTAAAATGATTAACTGTATAGCCATAGATGATGAACCTCTAGCTCTTTCGCAGATTTCGGGGTATATAAAGCGAGTTCCGTTTTTAAACCTTGTTGCGGAGTGCCACGATGCTTATTCGGCAATAGAGGTACTTTCGAAGCAGAGTGCCGACCTGTTATTTGTTGATATAAATATGCCTGACCTGAATGGGATGGATTTCGTTAAGTCTCTCTCCGGCAAACCTATGATTATATTTACTACTGCTTACTCTGAATATGCTGTGGAGGGTTTTAAAGTGAACGCGCTCGACTATTTGTTAAAACCATTTGGTTTTGAGGAGTTTCTAAAATCAGCAAATAAGGCACTTATTCAATATGAGCTGACTAACTCCAAAGAGAGGAGTGGCGAAATACTGGACGAATATCTGTTCGTTAAAGCCGACTACAAATATCTCAGAATTAAGATATCCGAAATTGTGTACATCGAAAGCAGAAACGAATATATAAGAATTTATACTCTCTCCGGAACCCCTGTACTGACCCTACTGAGTCTGAAATCGGTCGAGGAGAAGCTTCCTTCTACCCTGTTTATGAGGATTCATCGTTCATATATTGTGAATCTGACAATGATCGCAGAGTACTCCAAAATAGGAGTTACAATTAACTCATCGACATTTCTGCCTATCGGGGAGCAATACAGAGAGCGGTTTAGCAACTATATCACAAGGCACTCTTTAACCCGCTGATTGAAGATATTTTTCGATATTGGCTGCAATTATCGCTACCAGTCGCTCTCTTGCCTCAACACTTGCCCAGGCAATATGTGGAGTGAGTATCAGCTTTTCCGGATTATCTACTTTAAGATATGGATGATCCGAAGGTAACGGCTCTTTTGTATAGACATCCACCACCGCACCGGCTATATTATCTTCATTGAGGGCTTTTGCAAGATCGGCCTCATTTACGATGCCGCCTCTGCCCATGTTTACAATTATTGCGCTGCTCTTCATTTTACAGATCTGTCTATAATCGATCAGATTATCTGTCTTATCGTTAAGTGGTGAATGAATAGAGATAATATCGGATGTTGCAAGCAACTCATCCATACCAATGTGTTTATAATCATCGCAGTGCGCAGCTCCGGATGTCGAACTGTAAACAACCTCGGATCCGAAGGCAGATGCTATTGCCGCTACTCTTTTCCCTATGTTTCCCATCCCGATAACTCCGAATCGTTTTCCGCTGAGTTCAAAATAGGACCTGCCTGTATCGGTAAAATGGGGGCTCAAAGAGTATTTACCACTCTTTACACACTTGTCGAAATATGATATATGTCCAATCAGTGCCAGAAGGGCCGAAAATGTAGTTTGCGCTACACTCTCCGATGAATAGTTGACTGCATTCCTGACTGCGATATCTCTTTCCGAGGCATATTTAAGATCGATATTATTCATACCTGTTGCCGCTACGCAGATCAACCTGAGAAGCGGAGCAGAGTCCATCTGCTCTTTGCCTATTACTACCTTATTTACAATAACAATTGATGCATCTTTTATCCTATCAATAATCTGCTCCGGAGAGGTACTCTCATATTCGTAATAATCACCAAGTCTTTCAATTGCACTAAGGGAAATCCCCTGCCCCAGTGTCGCTCTATCTAAAAATACAATTTTCATGCGGCAAATATAATTTGTTTTTTCATACACATTATCATAATTTTATAGCACATATATCGCTATTATGAAAATAAAATCTCTTACTGCACTTATCGTTCTGACAATTTTCACAGTCAAGATATCTGCCCAAAACAAAAATATCTCTCTGAATGAAGAGAGGGCAAACAAACTATATGCATTTGCCTTTGAATGTATTGACAAGGAGTACCCCAACAAACCCGGCGGAGTTCTCGGAAATGACAGCTACCTCTCACCTCCCAGAGTAATTCACCCTGCATTTTACGGTTGTTTTGACTGGCATTCATCGGTTCACGGTCACTGGGCATTAGTCACAATTCTTAAAGAGTTTCCTCAATTTTCAAAACGCGATGATATTATCGGCAAACTCAAAAGAAACATAACAAAGGATAATATTATCAAAGAGGTTGAATATCTGAACGATCCAAACAATAAGGACTTTGAGAGAACATACGGTTGGGCCTGGCTTCTTAAACTGGATGATGCGCTTTTGGAGTGGAGTGATCCGGTAGCAGACTCTCTTCACAACTCTCTTCTGCCCCTGGTAAACATTATAAATGAGAGATTTATCGAATTCTTAGGAAAACTGAATTACCCTATCCGGGTTGGTGAGCATAGCAACATTGCCTTTGGGATGTCATTTGCCTATGATTATGCCTCAAAATATAATAAAAGGCTTGCAGATGCTATAGAGCAGAAAGCAAAAATCTTCTTTTTGAATGACCGCTCAAGTCCGCTAAGTTGGGAACCCGGTGGATTTGATTTCCTGTCACCCTCTCTTCAGGAGGCTTCGTTAATGATGAAGATCATTCCAAAAGATGAATTTGAAATATGGCTTAAAGGATTCCTTCCGGGATTTGAAGAGGACCCGGGCAGATTTCTAAAGGTGGCAATAGTGAGCGATAGAAGTGACGGGAAACTTGCTCACCTGGATGGTTTGAACTACAGCAGAGCCTGGTGTCTGTACGAAATAGGCCATAAACTTGGTAATGAGGCAATGATAAGCCTTGCAGATGAGCACTTTAATTACAGTTACAGCAAGATGGACTCAGGTGAATATGCCGGCACACTGGCTGGCCTCTTTTGCCCTATATGCC
>JAFIHK010000146.1 GCA_017848635.1 Bacteroidales bacterium
CGGCAAAAGGCTGATAGTGCGAATCCTCCAATTTAGAGCTTGACCTCACCGCCAGTGGACCGGTAGCTGTCCTTATATAGGTTCTGAGATCATCGACAAGGGCTTCAGGGAGGCGGGAGCTGACAAATTCCGAAAGAATTTCATCGTCGGCGATATCAGAACTGATTACATATTGCAATCCGTTCTCAAGAATAAACTGATCGAAGTAGTCGGTTGCAATTACAACGGTTCTGGGAATCAAAATCTTTACTCCGGGATATTTTTTTACAAGATCATATTTTTGGAGTACTTTATTAATAAATGCAAGCCCTCTTGCTTTTCCGCCAATGGAGCCCTCCCCGATACGTGCAAACCATATGAAATTTGTGTAGGACTCCGGATCAAACTTGGCTACTACACCGTGTCCTAAAAGTATTCTGTAATCATTTATTACCTTAACGATAAATTTTCGCAGACCATCTATGTTGCTGAATTGCTCCGACTGTGCTTTTCTGATGACATTTGCAAGAGAGAATAATCCTCTAGAATACATCCATTTGGACAATCTGTTCCTGGATCCCAGAAAAATGAGCACATCTTCGGGGACATCCATTACAAGCTCCTGCATATCCTTCAAATCTCTTGCCCTGCCTATCACCTCCCCCGATGTCAGATCTCTGAAGACAAAGTCCCCGAATGCGAACTCTTCACTAATATATTCGCTAAGTTCAAGCAATAGGGTTTTGGAGTACTTAACAATGAAGCCTACTCCGAGTTTTTTTGCCTCCTCCCTCATGCTCTCCTGAGATGACTGAAGCAGGAAAGGCATATGAGGATCATCTCTCTTAATGAGCTTGCACAGTTCGATACCGGCATCGAGCCTCTCCTTGTCGGAAGGATCATTTTTATGCATTACAAAACCTACATCGGAGATAACACCGAGCAGATTTGTCTTGTACCGCTGGTATAATCTTACAGCCTCTTCATAGTTTGTGGCCAAAAGGATTTTAGGTCTGGCCCGCTTGCTGAGTTTTTGCTGCTGCTCATTTAATGCCTCTTTTAAAAACTCCGCACTCTGCTGCAATACAAGTTTATATATGGTGGGCAGATATGTTGAGTAGTAGCGGATAGAGTCCTCCACAAGCAAAATAGCCTGAACTCCGGTCTCCAGAATATCTTCGTCGGCATTCATCTGATCCTCTATGAGTTTGATGATTGCCATCAAAAGATCGGCATTCCCGTTCCAACTGAAGATATAATCGATACCCGAACGGTCCTCCTGGTCAATTCTGTTCTGAAGAACGAGAGAGTAGTTTGTCAGGAGTACAACAGGAAGCTCCGGCTTCATCTTCTTAAGCTCTTTGGAGAATTTGAAAACGTCAAGTTCTCCAACATTCAGCATACTGATAACCAAATCGTAATTATCCTCCTTTTCAAGTAGAGACAGGGCCTCCCTGGACGATGGCACCCATTTGAAAGCAGGAGGATTACTAAGATTGAGATCGGTATACTCTTTATGAAGCTGAACCTCTATCCGGCCATCCTCCTCAAGAATAAATGCATCATAACTGCTGCAGATTAGAAGAATTTTACGGATTCTCTTCTGCATCAATTCGTTATAGTTTGTCTGAGAAAATGTCAGCGATAGATAGTCGGGTTCCTGCATAGTTTTATAGTGTAACGAATAATATTATCTGTATTTGTAAAAGCCTTCTCCGCTCTTCCTTCCGAGTAGATTTGCCCTTACCATTTTTCTCAAAAGAGGGTGAGGTCTGTACTTAGTATCTCCGAATTCGTTATATAGAACCTCCATTATGGCAAGGCATACATCAAGGCCTATAAGGTCTCCAAGCTCCAGCGGACCCATAGGATGGTTTGCGCCAAGTTTCATCGCCGAGTCGATCTCTTCGCGGGAGGCAACACCATCTGCCAGGATTCCAATACCTTCATTAACAAGCGGAATGAGTATTCTGTTTACAACAAATCCGGGTGCTTCATTAACCTCAACAGCTGTTTTTCCAAGGGATTTGGCAAGTTCCATCACTGTTGATACGGTTTCGGCAGATGTAAGTTGTCCCTTGATAACCTCAACAAGTTTCATAACAGGTGCCGGATTAAAAAAGTGCATTCCGATGAATTTATCAGATCTTGAAACAGAAGAGCCTATTTCAGTAACTGACAGGCTGGATGTGTTTGTTGCCAAAATTGCGTTTGGCTTGCATATCTTATCAAGATTTGAAAAAATCTCTCTCTTAACGCTCATCTCTTCAAAGACGGCCTCAATTACAAAATCACAATCTTTGCAATCGTCGTATCCGTATGTTCCGGTGATCTGGCCCAGAGTCTGTTTCATAACACTCTCCTCAATCTTGCCCTTCTCGACAAGTTTGCCAAGACTCTTCTCTATGATCTTAAAGCCTTTATCTACCTCATCCCGGGAGATACCTTTCATTACTACGTTATAACCTGCCTGAGCAAATACCTGGACAATGCCGCTGCCCATAGTTCCTGTTCCAACAACACAAATTTTCATACTATCTGTTTTTAAATTCTGGTTTCTCTTTTTTTAGAAATGACTGCATACCGCTCTTTTGATCTTCGCTGTCGAAGCAGTTTGCAAAGAGTTCAATTTCGGCCTCAATACCTGCATCTAAATCGCAATCCATTGAGAGATTCATGGCCTCTTTTGAGTTTTTAACAGCGATAGGGGCTTTGGATGCAATCAGTTCGGCACACTTCAAAGACTCATTCATCAACTCTTCAGGGGAGAAGACTTTGTTGACAAGCCCTATTTGTAACGCTTCATTAGCATCGATAATCTTTCCGGTATAAATGAGCTCTTTGGCCATACCAATACCTACTCGTCGGGGAAGCCTCTGGGTTCCGGAAAATCCAGGCGTAATACCAAGCCCGGTCTCCGGTTGTCCAAATTTAGCCCTATCCGAAGCATATATGAAATCGCAACTCATTGCCAATTCACACCCTCCTCCAAGAGCAAATCCGTTTACAGCGGCAATAACCGGGAAAGGAAGTGTCTCTATTTTGCGGAAAACTCCGGCGCCCAAATCACCGAAAGCAGCTGCTTCTGCCGAATT
This sequence comes from Bacteroidales bacterium, assembly GCA_017848635.1. GTDB lineage: Bacteria > Bacteroidota > Bacteroidia > Bacteroidales > UBA932 > JAFIHK01. The sequence goes on from JAFIHK010000146.1 coordinate 3,075, forward strand.
CATAAGCGACATCTGGGAAATATCTGCTCCGGCAACAAAGGCCTTGCCGCTACCTGTTATAATAAGGCATCTGATCTCCTTCGATTTTCTAAGTTTCTCAATTTCATTATTTAATTGAGTGAGAACTTCGCTGTTTAGAGCATTTAGCTGTTCCGGGTTACAAATTGTAAGAACTGCGGTGAAATTGTTGATAGTTACTGATATCTTTGAATTATCCATATATAAATGATTATAGATCTTGAGTAATCAAATATAATACTTTTTAATATATTTGAGGGATGAAATTTAACCATTCGATCATATTATGAAAAAGGCAATTGTTATCGGAGCATCGTCCGGGATAGGCGAGGGAATGGCCAGGTTACTGGCTTCGAAGGGCTATTTAGTAGGTATCACCGGCAGAAGGGGTGAACTTCTTAATAAAATTGCCTCTGAATATCCTGGGAAAATGGTTGTCAAGGTCTTTGACAATACCGATTTTGATAATCTTGAAAAGAATATCGGTGAACTGGTTGAGAGTCTCGGTGGTCTCGATCTGCTCTTTTTAAGTTCAGGGACCGGGCAGAGAAATCCCGATCTCGAATATAAATATGAGAAGATGACTATTGATGTAAATGTAAATGCGTTTGCAATAATTGCCGTTTGGTCTTACCGTTTTTTTGAAAAACAGGGGTATGGCCATTTTTTATCTGTCTCATCAGTAGCAGGTACAAGAGGCAACAGATTCGCTCCATCATACTCAGCAACCAAAGCCTTTCAAATGAGTTTTATGGAGGGGCTGATTCAAAAAAGTTACAGCAGTAAAGCAAAAATATATATTACCGACGTAAGACCAGGATATGTAGATACAGCCATGGGGCATGGAGAGGGATCATTCTGGATAGCTCCGGTTGAGAAAACCTGCAGGCAGATATATAAGAGAGCGGTATTGAACAGGCATAATGTGGTGTATGTGACTAAGAGATGGCGTTTGGTAGCTTTTCTGTTCAGATATGTTCCGTCATTTATTTATAAAAGATTATAGTTTGTCAAAAGTTGTCAAAAACAGGGTGTAGTTTTGTACTGTAAATTAAAAAAACACCCAAGTTATGATAAACTATTTATACATTTTGAAAATAACCGAAACCTCTGAATTTAAAATGGATAATTTTATCTCGTTCGGTATTAATTACAAAAAGAGCAGTGAAGAATTTGATTATGCCGGAGAGGAGGAGTTTGACAGGAATCTGGAGGTTTGCATTTAAGATTGGCTATGTGGATATTTAATTTAAGAGAAGCTATTAGTGCTTTTGTAGTACTATTTGCGGTGATTGATATTACCGGATCAATTCCGGTAATAATTTCCATTAAGAAAAAACAGGATGTTAACGCCATTAAGGCTACAATATTATCAACAATAATTCTTGTAGGCTTCCTCTTTGTGGGAGATGCTTTGCTCTCGCTGTTCGGGGTTGATATCTCTTCGTTTGCAGTTGCCGGTTCTATAGTAATTTTTGTTTTGGCTGTAGAGATGATTTTCGGAATTGAAGTCTTTAAAAATGATGGACCTTCAAAATCGGCAACGCTTGTACCAGTTACATTTCCGCTTATTGCCGGTGCCGGATCACTCACAACTATTCTCTCGTTGAGAGCTGAGTATGCGGTTGTGAATATAATTGCTGCGATTTTGATCAATATGATTATCGTATACGCGGTGCTTAAAAGACTCTCGCTGGTTGAGAGAATATTGGGAGAGGGAGGAGTTTATGTGTTGAGAAAATTCTTCGGTATTATATTGTTGGCAATCGCTGTCAAGCTTTTTGTCTCAAATATTGCATCTCTGTTTCAGGTGAATTAGGTAAAATGTGATTGTTTTTGCACTTTTGCAAGATCAATTATTTACACTTAATTTGCTATGTATATCAATTCCAGCGGGTTTTATATTCCCTCATCCAGAATTCCAAATGATTATTTTAAAGAGGTTAATGGTCTCTCATCCGAATGGATTTACCAACGTACTGGTATAAACACACGCTCTAAAGTATCTCCCGGTGAAAATGGACACACCATGGGTATAAGAGCTGTGGAGAGTGCTGTTTCATCACTTCCATATTCTGTTAAAGATGTCGATCTGATAGTCTGTGCAGGGTATACACCTTACGACCTTGTTGCGACTCTTGCGCATGAGGTTCAGAGGAGATTTAAAATGAGAAGGGCATCTGCGGTATATATTTCATCGGCATGTTCTTCATTCATAAATGCATTGGAGGTTGTTGAGGGCTATTTTGCAATGAATAAAGCGC
>JAFIHK010000016.1 GCA_017848635.1 Bacteroidales bacterium
AAAATACAAGAGTGTATTAAAAGAGCGGGAAAATGAGTAATTCACCTTTTATATACCTGGTTTATAACACTTCATTGTTACTGATGCTTGTGTTTATATTTGATCTGTTCTTAATCAAATTGAACCGGGTAAAGAAGGTTATCAGAGATTTAATTTTAGGTTTCATTATTGCATTTATATGCATCATTGTAATGAAGACCCACTGGACGCTGGAGGGAGGTGCGGTTTTTGATACTCGATCAATTTTGATTTCAATAAGCGGTCTTTATTTTGGCCCCATTCCTACTTTAATTACAATGGTATCTGCCTCACTTTTCCGGATCTCTCAGGGTGGCGTAGGTGTCTTTACCGGAGTTTCAGTAATAGTAGTTACCGGTCTGACTTCTTTACTGTGGAGAAAATTCTCCATTAAAGATCCCGTGGATTATAAAATAGGCGGTCTATATCTGTTCGGTATAGTTATCCATATTGAAATGGTAGTATTAATGCTGACATTTCCTTGGAAAATAGCAATAAATGTTCTTAACACAGTCACTGCACCTGTTCTGTTGATATATCCTATCGGTACAGCGCTACTTGGAATGTTTATGACTAACCGACTTCAAAAGGAGAGACTCTCAAAAAAGATCAGAGAGGAGGAGCAAAAGTTTAAAATTCTTGCCGATTTTTCGACAACATGGGATTATTGGACTACACCCGAGGGGCGATTCCTCTACTGCTCAAAATCCTGTAAAGATATTACCGGTTACGAAGATTCTGACTTTTATAACGATCCTGAACTCAATAACAGAATTGTCTATTACGAAGATAAACACCTATTTAAAGAACATAAATCCGTTATCGATGAAAGAATCCCCGGTTTTTTGGATTACAGAATTGTTAACAAAAAAGGTACTATCAAGTGGATCGGACACTCCTGCACACCGGTATATGATATCGATGGTAACTATCTTGGCATTAGAGCCTCAAATAAAGATATCACTGCATTGAAAGATGCAGAGCAGAGGCTAATAGAATCCAATATTGAGATAAAAAATCTGCTCGAAACCACGGAGCTCTCAAGAAAGGTCCTTCTCAGTATGCTCGAAGATCAGCAGATTGCAAAAAAGGAGTTGTCAATATTAAATGTAGAGTTGGAAAAGAGAGTTGCAGACAGAACTTCTCAGTTAGAGGCTGCTAATAGTGAGCTGGAGGCTTTCAGCTATTCTGTATCTCATGACTTAAGGGCACCGCTCAGGGGAATAAGCGGTTTTACAAATATTTTAATTGAAGAGTACTCTACCAAATTTGACAGCGAGTGTGTAAGATTATGTGGAATAATAAGAGAGAATGCTCAAAAAATGGGTCAATTGATAGATGATCTTCTATCATTTTCCAGACTGTCAAGGAAAGAGCTGCAAAAAAGTGTTATTGACACCAAAACGATGGTTAACTCTCTTTACTATGAGATTACAACAGAAGAGGAGAGGAAGGAAATTCGTTTCAATGTTGAAGATATACCACAATGTTATGGTGATACCACATTAATGAGGCAGGTTTTCGTGAATTTACTCTCTAATGCCATTAAATATAGTGCTAAAAAGGATTATCGCGAGATTACAGTGTACTCCGAAACTAAAGATGATCATATGTTTTACTATATAAGAGATAATGGAGCCGGCTTCGATATGAGATACTACGGAAAACTATTTGGTGTTTTCCAGAGGCTTCACGGTGTAAATGAATTTGAGGGGACAGGCGTGGGGCTTGCAATTGTTCAGAGAATCGTTCACAGACACGGAGGAGAGGTTGGAGCAACGGGAGAGGTAGGGAGTGGTGCCACTTTCTGGTTTTCATTGCCAAAAAAGTAATAATTAATTTAACAATAATATGAGAAACTATTTTCCTGCAGATGTTCTGGTTGTTGAGGATAATCCCAACGATGCAGAACTTACTATTAGGGCGCTCAAAAAACAGGGTCTCGCAAATGAGATATATCACGTTTCTGACGGACAGGAGGCTCTCGATTTTGTCTTTTGCAAAGGTAAATACACTTACAGAGACATAAACCATCCAGTCAAAGTAATTCTTCTCGATCTTAAACTGCCCAAGGTAGATGGGATGCAAGTTTTGAGAGAGATAAAATCTTCACCTATTACCTCGAAGATTCCAGTTGTCATTGTAAGTTCCTCTAAAGAGGATCCTGATATTGACAAAGCTTATGAGCTTGGAGTTAATAGCTATGTAGTTAAACCGGTGGATTTTAATGCATTTATGAAGGCTATTCAGGATACCGGACTTTTTTGGCTCCTTGTTAATGAGGGACCGTTTAAATAAGATTTATGGAGAAGCTTATAAAGATTTTACTTGTAGAGGATTTACCCTCTGATGCTCAGTTGGCTGAATATGAGATTGCCAAGACTCTTACCAGGTATATGTTAAAGATTGTTGAGACAAGAGAGGCCTTTATTGATGCACTTTTGAAATTCACTCCTGATATTGTAATATCCGATTTTCAATTACCCTCTTTCGACGGCTTGTCTGCACTAAAGTTAACAATGGAATATTCAAAAATAACTCCTGTAATAATTCTTACAGGCTCTATGAATGAAGATACTGCGGTTGACTGTATGAAAGCGGGGGCCTCTGATTATGTTATCAAAGAGCATATTAAGAGGTTGGGATCAGCAATATTGAGCTCTTTAAAAACCAGAGATATCCTCATCAAAAAGATAGAATCTCAAAAGAGCCTGCAGGAGAGTGAAGAGAAGTTCAGAAGTATATTTGAAAATCACTCTGCCGTAAAGCTGATCATTGACGCTGAATCCGGAGAGATTGTAGAGGCGAATAGTGCCGCTGAATCATTTTATGGATGGAGTGCAGATGAACTTAAAAATATGAAGATTTATCAGATTAATACTCTTCCGGAATCTGATATAAAACAGTTACTGGAAGCCACTAAGAATAGTAAAAATCTACATTTTGAGTTCGTACACAGAAAAGCTGACGGTACTAAGTGTGACGTTGAGGTATTCAGTAGCAAGGTTAAAATTGCCGGTAAAAACTATCTCCACTCTATTGTCCATGATGTTTCTCAAAAAAAGAGGGCGGAGGAGAGATTAAGACTTCTTAGCAGATCTGTCGAACAGAGTCCGGTTTCTGTGATGATTATGGATAAGTATGGTAAAATTGAATATGTCAATCCTACTTTCACCAAGATTACAGAATATATGCCCGAAGAGGTCATTGGTCGGGAACCTACAATGATCAAATGGGGCTTTTTAAACGACAAACACTACGATAATATTTGGAATACTGTCAAATCCGGAAATGATTGGGAGGGGGAATTTTGTAACAAAAAAAAGAGTGGAGAGATCATTTGGGAAAAGGCAATAATTTCGCCCATTTTTAATGACCTTGGGGATATAACTCACTATATTGAGATCAAAGAGGATATCACCGAAAAGAAGGTAATGATAGAAGATCTGGTTAAGGCTAAAGAGTTGGCAGAGGAGAGCGAGCGATTAAAGAGTGCATTTCTGCAAAATATGTCTCACGAAATCAGAACACCTATGAACGGCATTCTAGGTTTTCTTGAAATATTAAGAGAGCCTCAACTGTCAGGAGATGAGAGAGAAAAATACTTTGAGATAGTCAACCGATCTGCAAGGAGATTGCTTAGCTCAATTAACAATATATTGGAGATTTCTAAAATTGAGACAAACACAATGAGTTTACAGATTTCAGATGTCAATACCGAGGATATGCTCAACTATTTTTACGGCTTTTTCAGACCAATGGCGCAGGATAAGGGCCTGGATCTAATCTGCAAACCTTCTGTGACTGGAAATGAATCGATTATTCTGACAGACAGATATAAAATTGAGAGTATTATTTCAAATCTGATAAATAATGCAATTAAATTCACCTATAGCGGATATATTGAGTTTGGCAGCCATCTGGATGGTGACGATATAGTTTTTTATGTAAAAGATAGTGGAATAGGTATTCCTGAAGAGAGAATTGAGGCTGTTTTTGACAGATTTGTACAGGCAGATATGAAGGTCACGCGGCCTCATGAGGGTGTCGGCCTGGGGCTCTCAATCGTAAAGGCGTATTGCAATGCCCTAAACGGTTCAATTACTGTAGACTCAAAATATGGAGAGGGGAGTAGATTTGTTGTAAGAGTCCCAATAACGCAAGAAAGAATTAGCTAAAATCTTGTTTATTTTCATCTTTATATGTACTTTTATAAATTATTCAATTAGAGGTTTTGCAGATGAATTTTATTGACAAGCTGATAGTTTCAGATAATGAGAATGAGATTATTATGCTCATTTTATCGGTTCTGGCACTTATGTTCATTTTTGTAGGGTTTAAGGATCTTAAACGAGTTGCGGGCTATAAATATCTACTATCCTCATTTCTCTTTTTTTTTGGAGCATCGGTTTTTACAATAGTTGAAAGCTATATGTGGTGTTCGGTCTTTAATTTTCTTGAACACATAAGCTATTTGATAAGTCTGATTTTGCTTTTTTACTGGTACCATTTATACACAGCCCGAGAAAACAGATAGTATAATATGTTCAATGTTCATCTTTTTGACCTCTTCACTTTGATCACGGCAGCATTGGGGATCATAGTCATGATTAACCGATGGAAATGTGTCAGAATCTCTCATTTCAATTCTCTGCTATTTATCTACATTTTTTTCTATTGTCTTTATAGTTCTCTCCTTTTTTTAAATCTCTTGAAAGAAGTAAACAATCAGGAGTTTCTGGAGGATCTGTCCGGATCATTTCTGCCGATGTTTTGGATAATTATCATATATGTTTTAATAGAAAATGAGAAGACGAAGCAGATACAGGAGAGTGAAAGAAACTGGCAGATTACCTTCCATTCAATTGGAGATGCAATAATCACAACAGACATAAATGCCAGAGTGACAAAGATGAATCCTGTTGCTGAGGAGTTGACAGGATGGAGCTCTGCCGAAGCTTATGGAAAATTACTCACCGAAATATTTCACACCATAAACAACAAAACTGGAAAAGAGTCACTAAATCCTGCACTTGCTGTTTTAGAAACCGGTAAGATATCAGGGATTATGTCGCATACCACCCTAATTTCCAAGACAGGTAAAGAGTATCATATATCCGATTCTGCTGCTCCAATCAAAGACGAGAATGATAAGGTTGTTGGGGTTGTACTTGTATTCCGCGATATAACAGAAACTTATAAAATACAGGAGAAGATTGAGGAGAATGAGGGGAGGATGAGGATGATTATTGAAAGTACTGAATTGGGTATGTGGGAGTGGACCTATACCAAGGAGCAGATATCACTCTTTAGCGATGTCGCAAGATTATTAGGATATAGTGAGAATGAAATTAAGCCTACAGTTAAGAATTGGTTTTCACTTATCCATAAGGAGGACCGATTTCGAGTAATGAAGAGCCTTTCCGATCATATTTTTAACAGAGCTCCATCTTTCGAATCCGAGCACAGAATGCTTACAAAATCGGGAAATTGGAAGTGGGTTATGACTATTGGCAAATTTGTGCTTAGAGACAGTAGAGGGAAGCCATTAAGAGCGCTTGGAATATATAGAGATATCGATGCAAGAAAAATTTCAGAAGAGAAGATCTATTTCCACGCAAATCTTCTTAATGATGTAGAGACTGGAATTTTTGTTCTTGGTAATGATAACAGGTTTACCTTCTGGAACTCATATTTAACGAAGCTTTACGGCTGGTGTGAAAATGAGGTGCTGGGGAAGAGTGCGAGCGAAGTTTTTCTGTGGAAGGAGTATGACGAAGACTCTATTGATGCTATTTCAAATCTTCATAGAGGAGAGAGCCTCATTGGTGAGTACAAGTCAAAGAAAAAAGATGGTACTTTGTTTACCGCTTTGATAAAGTATACACCTCTTTTTGATAAAGCAGGCAGATTGACCGGCACCGTAGGAATCATAAGCGACATATCTGCCCGCAAGCAAATGGAGACCGAACTTCGCGTAAAGAATCTTGAACTGATAAAAGCAAAGGAGAGGGCCGAGGAGAGTGACAAATTAAAGACTGCATTCCTTGCAAATCTGAGCCACGAGGTAAGGACTCCAATGAACGGAATTTTGGGATTTGCCGAATTGTTAAAAGAGAAGGGGCTATCCGAATTTGACCAGAACAGATATATTGAGGTTATTGAACATAGCGGATTAAGGATGGTTAAAATCATTGACGACCTGGTTGATATTTCAAAAATAGAAGCAGGCACAGTCAAATTGAATCCGGAACATTTTAATTTGAACAATCTGCTCGATGGCCTCTACAACTTCTTCTTACCTCAAATGTCCAAGAAAGGGTTGAAATTCAGCTTGCACAAAGGGTCTCCCGAGAGTGAGTTTATAATTAATACCGACTCCTCCCGATTGGAACAGGTATTGTCAAATCTTATTTCTAATGCCGAAAAATTTACAGATGATGGGTTTGTAGATTTTGGTTATTCAATGTCAAATGGTTATATAAAGTTTTATGTAAAAGACTCTGGAGTAGGGGTTCCTCTTCAACATCAAAAGATCATATTTGAAAGATTCCGTCAGGCGGGGCATTCAAATAGGAAAACAAATGATGGAACCGGGCTTGGATTGGCTATATGCAAAGCATTTGTTGAGATGATGGGGGGAAGTATTGGAGTTACATCGGAAATGGATCGGGGAGCAGAGTTCTGGTTTACAATTCCACACGAAACAAATAATAATAATAATAATGATAACAAACCTGAATTTTAAAATATTAATTCATCAATATCTATGAAAAACGACCGAATTCTAATTGCCGAAGATGATGAGGTGATTTTTCTCTATCTTCAGATTATTTTGAAGAGTTGCGATTATCAAATAATACATGCTCGAAACGGGCAGGAAGCAGTTGATTACTCGAGGGATAACCCAATAGATTTGATATTGATGGACATTAAAATGCCTGTAATGAACGGACTGGATGCGATCTTAGAGATAAGAAAATTCAACCAGAGTGTTCCTATAATAGTACAATCGGCATATACTTCCGACGATAATAGGGAGATGTCCTTTAAAAACGGTGCAAACGATTTTATTACCAAGCCAATTAATAAGAGTGAATTGCTTGATAAAATCAAAAAATATCTGTCAGACTAATATGAAAGCCGTTTACTATCTTTTAATAGGTCTAATTATAGTACCTGTACTATCAAATAATGGATTGTTTGCCCAGGAAGTGAGCAAAATTGCCATAGATGAGAGTG
>JAFIHK010000002.1 GCA_017848635.1 Bacteroidales bacterium
ATTTGGCACGGAATCGCTCATAGAGAAATACATCTCCTTATCGGTAAGGCGAAAGATAATGGTCTTGTCCCCTACGAGCGCCTGATCGTGACACTCCGCATAGGAGATGGTTTTTTCATCGGCTCTCTTTTCGGTACATTCACGGAATATCTCACCCATATTCCAATCCTCATCGCGTCTCTCTTTGATCCATCTTATCCAGGAGTCTGCAACACCCATACTCATTCTGTATCCGAACCCTATGCCTCCCCATTCGTACGGAGCTGCCAAACCGGGCATCCCGCTCACATCTTCGGCAATCGTAACGGCATCGGAGTAGGTCTCTTCGATTAATCTGTTTGCCAATGTAAGGTAAATGAGCGCATCGTCATCCTGATTTCCTCCGAAATAGTCGGAATAATCGGTGAAGGCCTTTCCCAAACCATGATCGTAATATATCATACTTGTGACCCCATCGAAACGGAATCCGTCAAACATATATTCCTCAAGCCAATATTTGCAGTTTGATAGCAGAAAGCGTAACACCTGCTCCTTCCCATAGTCGAAACAGCGGGAGTTCCATGCAGGGTGGTATCCTCTCTCTCCATCATGGAAATATTGACTATTTGTTCCGTCAAATTCCGATAGCCCCTCAGCAACATTAATAACTGCATGTGAATGTACAAGGTCTAATATTACAATTATCCCCAATGAGTGAGCTTTATCAATAAGCATCTTGAGCTCCTCGGGAGTTCCGAATCGAGAACTTGGAGCAAAAAAGCTGGAGACCTGATACCCGAATGATCCGTAATATGGGTGCTCCTGAATTGCCATCAGCTGTATCGCATTGTAACCGCAGGAGGAGATATGGGGCAGAACTCTCTCCCGGAAATAGTTATATGTGGCTACACCTTCGCTCTCGCTGCTCATACCAATGTGTGCTTCATATATAAGCAGTCCCTCCGGTTTTGGCGGCCGGGCGTTATTCCATTTGTATGGTTCAGGATTCCACACCTGAGCTGAGAATATTTTTGTAACCGGGTCTTGTACAACCCTGCCTGCATAGGCCGGAATTCTTTCACCGCTCCCGCCCGGCCACTCTATCAGCCACTTATAGTGATCGCCATGTTTGATCCGTTGCTTTGGAACCCTTAGCTCCCAATTCCCCTCTCCACTTTTTTTAAAGGCAAATTCGCCTGAAGGGCTCCATCCGTTCATATCCCCTATAAGCCAGATGTTAGTGGCATTTGGAGCCCACTCTCTGAAGATCGCCTCTTCACCTTCAAAATGGAGACCGTAATATAGGTGGGAGTTAATCTTATCATAAAGTTTGTTGCCGTATCCGGCAATTTCAGAATACCTGAGCAGAGCAGCATTGTGCCGGTTGAGTATTACTCTCTTCCAGGGCTCAAGCCACTCATCGTTAACCACCAACTTCAGATCGTTTACCATACCCGAAATAATCTACTCCTTAAGCTCCGCTATACTTGTTTCGAAATCCCTGAGTTTGGACCTGCAATACTTTACAAGTTCAAGAGCCTTTTCCACATCGGCAGATATTTTATCCAGAGGGGTAGTTGGATCCTCGATCTTTTTCACCATAGCCTCAAGCTCGGCTACCGCCTCCTCGTAACTCATTTTTTTTACACTTTCCCTCTTCATCACTTCAATCTTTTTACCTTTTCAACTTTACAATCAATTACCATTTTTTGCATCATAATCTCAAGATTCTCTCCGGCAGAGATCTCTTCGCCCGTAACTCTTAATCCATTTCTTGCTACCAGAGCGTATCCCTTATCCAGAATAGCAAGCGGATTACCATTTTTTACTCTCTCCTCTGCCAGCTCCAACCTGTGCTGCTCATTGGAGAATCTTTTATTGCAAATATTAAAGATATTATCGGCAACTCTTGAGATCATACTCTGCTCCAGCACCACCCTTGTCTGTAAAGATAGTGATAATCTCGAAGCAAAAGAAGCAATCATTGAATCTTCCTGAATAAAAATTCCCGTAATAAAAGAGGCAAGAGCCGTTGGTGTCTTTACAGATGTGTGTGCAACCATATCGGCAATATGAAAGTCCTGTTCGTGGCCGATGCCGGTAAGAACAGGTATGGGGAATTGAGCAATATTTACAGCAAGATCGTAGTCGTCGAAGCATCGCAAATCGTGCACTCCGCCACCTCCCCTGAGGATCAACAATGCATCGAATGAATCTATCTCCGACGCAACCTTATCTATAGCCCCTATAATACCGGCAGGAGCGTTCTCTCCCTGTACCGGGGCAGGAAAAAGTTTTGTATAAAAGCGATACCCATACTCGTTTTCGTGCAGATGTTTTATGAAATCGAGATACCCGGCTGCACTCTCGGACGAAACTATTGCAAACCTGTGAGGAAGCCTCGGAAGCTGCAATGTTCTGTTCATCTCAAACATCCCCTCCCTTCTTAACCTCTCAATTGTTCTCTGCCGTTCAATCTCCAGCTCACCTACCGTAAAAGAGGGATCTATATCACTAATTATCAGGGAGAGACCATATAGCGTTGAGAACTGAACCTGTACCTTTACCAGTACATTCATCCCCCTGGATAGTTGATAACCTGTAGTCGTCTCAAAATATGGTTTGAGCATTTTGAACACCGAAGACCATATAATTGCCTGAGCTCTAGCCTCTATATTTTGATTACCCTCTCCCGCATCTGCCAGCTCCAAATAACAGTGCCCGGTACTGTTGCTCTTTATTTCTGAAATCTGAGCCTTAACCCAAACACTACCCCCCATCCTGTTCTCTATGCTCTCTTTCACTCTCCCAAGGAGTTCAAGCAATGAAATATGCTCTTTTTCTGACATTTGGAAATATTTAATTTAAGATTCATACAAATATAAGCATAATATTGTACCTTTGCAGCGGTTAAAAATCTATGAAGATATCTCAAGCTATATTTTCGGGAAGCAGCAGTTTGGAGCATCAGAAGCCAAAACTACGATTGCCTGAATTTGCTTTCATTGGTCGCTCCAATGTTGGTAAATCTTCTCTCATAAATACGATTTGTGAGAGGAAGAATCTGGCTCTCACATCTTCCAGACCCGGAAAGACACAGCTGATAAACCACTTTATGATAAATGAGAAGTGGTACCTTGTCGATCTGCCCGGATACGGATATGCACAGGCCTCTAAAGAGAAGAGGGAGACTCTTCAGAAGACCATTCTGGATTATCTTAATAATTCAGAAGAACTTGTAAATCTGTTTGTACTTCTCGACTCACGCCACGACCTTCAAAAGATCGATCTAAATTTTATGATTCAGCTCGGAGAGTCGGGTACTCCGTTTTCAATTGTTTACACCAAGGCAGATAAATTAGGCAGCGAAGCTCTCAGGCTCCAGATCGAAAAAAACAATAATGCGCTGCTTGAATACTGGGAGGAGTTGCCTCCCCACTTTGTGACTTCTGCCGAAGATGGCAGAGGCAGGGAGGAGATTCTCAAACATATCGGTACTATGCTAAAAAACTTAAAATAAATAATATGGAGCACCAACATCAAATAAAAGTATTCTCTTGCAGGCACTCCCGGTATCTTGCCGAAAAGATTGCCAAAGCGCTAAAACTCGAACTGGGGAAAGCATCGGTTATGGTTTTCAGCGACGGAGAGTTTCAACCCGCTCTTGACGAGAGCGTAAGAGGAGCAACTGTCTTTATTATTCAATCGACACCTCCTCCGGTTGAGAATATATTTGAGCTTCTTTTAATGATTGACGCTGCAAGAAGAGCAAGTGCCTATAAGGTTATTGCCGTAATCCCTTACTTCGGATGGGCAAGACAGGACAGAAAAGATCGCCCTCGTGTACCGATAGGTGCAAAGATGGTTGCCAACCTGCTCAGCGCTGCAGGATGCGACAGGGTAATGACTGCCGATCTTCACGCCGATCAGATCCAGGGATTCTTCGATGTGCCGGTTGACCATATCTATGCAAGCTCCATATTCCTGCCATATCTTCGCAATCTTAAACTGGAAGATATCTCTATTGCAGCTCCGGACATAGGAGGAGCAAAGAGGGCAAATGCATATTCCAGAATTATCGGTTGCCCGCTTATTATCTGCCA
>JAFIHK010000017.1 GCA_017848635.1 Bacteroidales bacterium
AGAGTATCGCGAGCGAGTTGGATGAGTTTTGTGGAGCCAAGCATTATGAAACATCTTTGTATGGAGAGAAGTGCGGCATCGCTTGATGTGCTAAAATCAAGATAGACTATCATCGATTCTCATATTGAGTACGACGGAAAGGTACAGGTAGTTGTTCAGACACTGACAAAAACAGCAAACGCTGCTGCGGGTGTGGTATCAAGTGTCAACGATATGTCAAAATGGGTAATGGCTATGTTGAACGAGGGAGTGTATGGTAAAAACGGGGAGCGACTCTTCGGTAAAGCTGTACACCAGGAGTTGTGGACTCCTCAGACTATTATTCCGGTGAGGGGAGCTACTCCGTATAAAACCAACTTCAGCGCATATGCCCTTGGTTGGAGAGTTAGCGATATGAATGGCTATAAGTCGGTTACACATACAGGAATGCTCGCTGGAGTAGTTACACAGGTAATGATGGTTCCGGAACTTAAGCTTGGTATAATCGTATTTACAAATCAACAGACCTCCGAAGCTTTTGGATCTGTGACATATACGATTCTGGACAGATATTTCGGGGTTAAAAACAGAGACTGGGTTGCCGACCTTAAGGAGTCTCTTGAAAAATCCAGAACAAATGCCGGAAATATTGTAAACGAGGTATACAGAGTATCATCCGAAGAGTCTAAAAAAGGGCTTGACTACTCTCAGTTTGTCTCAAAGTACAGGGATTCCTGGTTTGGTGATGTCACAATCAGTTTAGAAAATGGGAAACTGTTCTTCAAATCGGTCAGATCTCCAAGAATGAGAGGGGAGGTCCTTCCTTATAGGGGAAATCTTTTTATTGTCCGTTGGGAGGACAGAAGTTTCGATGCCGATGCATTTATTAACTTTTCATTTGGTTTTGACGGAACACCATCGGGATTCACTATGAAGGCTATTTCTCCTCTGACTGATTTCAGTTTTGATTTCCAGGATCTGGATTTTCATAAATTAAACGAAAAATAGATTATGAAGAGAGCACTATATTTTGTAAAAGGATTAATAATTGCAGGATTTGGAGTAATCGCTCTATCCTGTTCAGAGGGTAAGGGCGCTAAAGATACCTCATATTTGGAGGAGATCTCCGTAAAAGAGCTGGCAGATGCCTACAGGAGCGGAAAATTAACGATTAGCCAGGTAGTAGAGGACTATCTGTACAGAATTGAGACTATCGATAAGAGCGGCCCGGGACTCAATTCAGTGATAGCTGTAAATCCCGATGCTATCAAAATTGCCAAAGAGCTTGAGAAAGAGCTTGCAGATGGGAGGGACAGAGGAATTATGCACGGTATTCCTGTTATTCTTAAGGATAATATTGACTCGAGGGACTCAATGCCAACTACTGCCGGGGCTACTGTACTAGCCGGTAATTATGTGGTAAGGGACAGTAAGGTGGCTGAGCTTCTCAGAGAGGCCGGAGCTATAATAATTGCAAAATCAAATATGTCGGAGTGGGCAAACTTCAGGGCGAGCCGCTCTTCGAGCGGATGGAGCGGCACAGGAGGCCAGACAAGGAACCCGTATGTTCTGGATCGTACCCCTTGCGGGTCAAGTTCCGGATCGGGAGTTGCAGTATCTGCAAATCTGTGTGCACTTGCTGTAGGTACCGAAACAAATGGTTCTATTGTTTGTCCGTCAAGCATTAATGGAGTTGTGGGGATAAAGCCGACAGTAGGTCTTGTTAGTCGCACCGGTGTTATACCGATCTCGTTCACTCAGGATACTCCAGGCCCTATTGCCAGAAGCGTGGAAGATGCGGCAATTATGCTTGGGATCCTTGCTTCAAAAGATACGGCCGACAAGGCGTCAATGGTAGAAGGTGCAAAATTCTATAAGGACTACACTCAGTTTATTAAAAAAGATGGATTAAAAGGGAAGAGAATTGCTCTGTTGACAAATGTCTCATTCCACCATATGGTTGATTCTCTTATGAGAGATGCGGTCAGAGCCATAAAGGCTGCCGGAGCCGAGGTTATTGAGATCTCATTTCCTCTTCCACAGGGAGCATCTTCGGCCTCTTATACTGTTATGTTATATGAATTTAAATATGGCCTGAATAAATATCTGGCTGAGGCCGGATCGGGCTCAAAAGCTAAGAACATCGAGGAGCTTATAGCCTTCAATAAGAGGGATAGCATAGAACTTCGCTATTTTGATCAGGCTCTTCTATACGAAGCAAATGCAAAAGGGGGGCTTGAAGATCCGGAATACAAGGAGGCATTAAAGAGCATGCAGATAATGATGAGAGGCGAAGGTATCGATAAACTGATGAAGGTTTACAAACTTGATGCGATTATGGCACCAACCGATACACCTGCCTGGAAAATTGACCTTACAGACGGGGATAACTACATTGGAAGCAGCTCCTCTTATGCGGCCTTATCTGGATATCCGTCGATAACTCTGCCAATGGGTTATGTCAATAATCTGCCTATAGGGATCTCATTTTTTGCAGGGGCATGGAGCGAGCCGATGCTAATAGAGATAGCATCGGGGTTCGAGAGTGTAAAGAGAGAGAGAAAAGCGCCTCAGTTTATTACATCTCTGGAGAGGTGAAAACTATGCGACAATTGATTTAAGGGTATAGCCTGCTGATTCTCCACGAATGATCCTCTTCAAGATCGTATCTGAATCGGTCGTGAGATCTCCCGGTTCCTCCCTGCCAGAATTCGAACCTTTCAGGTTTAACTATATAGCCTCCCCAATGGGGAGGCATTTTTATATCTTCACCGCTTGATACTAATGATTCTATCATCTTATCGAACCTCTCCTTGTCTTCCAAAATGCTGCTTTGGAGAGAGAGAGATGATGATGCCTGGCTTATTACAGGTCTGCTCTTAAAGTATTCGAGAGAATCTTCATATACTATTTTTTCTGCAACCCCCTCTACTCTAACTTGCCTGACTCTGTGTGGCCAGAAAAATAGCAGAGAGCACCACGGATTCTCATCGATCTCCCTCCCCTTACGACTCAGGTAGTTTGTAAAGAATACGAATCCATCCTTCGAATACTTTTTGAGAAGTACAACTCTCGACGATGGTCTGTTATCGGAGCCAGAAGTGGAGAGAACCATTGCATTGGCTTCGAACTCCTCCACCAATGAGGCTTCGGCAAACCATTTGTCGAACTGCAGATATGGGTCGGCAAGCAGACTCTTTTCGCTAAAATCTTCCGACACATAATCCTTCCTCATTCCCGACAGATCTTTTATCTCCATACACTATTTCTCAAATTCGCTTTTACAGTAATTAATTCCGATTTTTTTATATAATTCAGTGTGAGTAGTTACCCTCCTTTTAAAATCACTATACTCTCTGCCCTCATTTGGGGTCCATACCACCTCCGAAAGCGCTGCGGCTCGTGGATATACCATGTATTCAACGTGTTCCGGACTTAATATATACTCCGTCCATACATTAGCCTGCGCTCCCATTATATATTTCGACTCTTCAGAGGTAAGCTCTTCCGGAACCGGTTCATATCCATAAACCTTCTCTAATGGGGTAAAACCGCCGATAGCCAGTGGTTGAGATGCCGCATCGGCCTGGTAATGGTCGAAATAGCAGTGAGTTCCCGGAGACATTACTACATAGTGACCTGCTTTTGCCGCCTCAATACCACCGGCAACACCTCTCCAAGACATGACGGCAGCATTCGGTGCCAGACCCCCTTCCAGAATCTCGTCCCATCCAATTATTTTACGTCCCTTTTCGTTTATGTACTTTTCCATTCTTGTTACAAACCAACTCTGGAGCTGATGTTCATCCGAGAGCCCCTCATCTTTGATTCTCTGCTGGCATAGAGGACAACTTTTCCAGCTACTCTTAGGGCACTCGTCTCCTCCAATATGGATGAATTTCGATGGGAAAAGCTCAATTACCTCATCAATTACATCTTGAAGAAACTTAAATGTACTCTCTTTTCCGGCACAGAAGACCTCGTCGAATACACCCCATTTAGTCTGAACCTTGTACGGACCTCCGGTACAGCCAAGCTCAGGGTAAGATGTTAGAGCTGCCGATGCGTGTCCCGGCATCTCAATTTCTGGAACAACTGTAATGTAGCGTTCAGCCGCATACTTCACAATCTCTCTGATCTCCTCTTTGGTAAAATATCCACGATGTTCTGTTCCATCAAATTTATCGCTCTTGCCGATTCTGGTTTCACTTCGTACCGATCCTATATTAACCAGATCAGGATATTTTTCCATCTCAATCCTCCATCCCTGGTCATCGGTCAGGTGGAAATGGAAAGTATTGAACTTGTACATCGACATATAATCGATATATTTCAAAACAAACTCCTTGGGCATAAAATGCCTGCATACATCAAGGTGGAGACCTCTCCATCCAAAACGAGGTGAATCTTCAATTGTGGCGCAAGTAATTTTTATAGCAGACTCCCCGTAATCTCCCACAGGAATCATCTGCAAAAGACTCTGAACTCCATAAAATAGTCCTGCGAAATCGGAGGCCTCTATAACAACACCCTTTTTCATTACACTCAATTTATAACCCTCTTTTTGTATGCCGGATTCGCTGTTGAGTTTTAGGAATATGGATCCTCTTGATGGTTTGCCTGATCTCTTGAGAGTTAAAGGACTTTTGTTGCAGATATTTTGAAGATACTCCTGTATAGGCCTTACAATATTATTGAACTCGGGATCATCGGATGATGTGACAATTACAGATCTTTTAGTCAGTCTGAACTCCCCCTTTTCAATCACTGCTTTTGCAGGCTTTGGAATAATATTCAGTGATTTCTGTTGAGATATTGCCTCAACTGATGTTATTGCAGAAATTAGCATTACTGAGATAATTTTGATTCCGGTTTTCATAAACTCTCTTTTTTCTTTATTGCTTTATATATTTCAAACCAAACAATGGAGAGTATCCCCATTACCGACGAGGCCGCAATTGCAGATGCCGACAGCGGTGCGAACTGGAAGAGTCTTAACGTGAACGGGATATTCATAATCAGGATCATAAAAAGGATTGCACCGCCAATAACCCACTTTACTGTTGGATTAGGTCGTCTCATAATTGTGAAGATATTTTCACTCCACGAACGGTTTGAGAGTATGATTGCAATATTGGCCGAAAGCAGCGTTATGAACGCCAATGTTCTAACCTCCGTGTCGCTCATCCCATTCATAAGGCTGATGAAGTATACTGCCATAGTCATAACCATTGCACTTACACCCTGCATAGAGCTTATAAATATCTTCTTTAACCCGAAAAATGGAACCGAAGAGTCTCTTGGAGGCCTTGACATTGCATTCTTCTCAACCTCCTCTGCCTCAAATATAATCGAACAGGCTGGGTCTATAATCAGTTCAAGGAAAACGATGTGAACCGGCCATAGAATAAGGGGAAGATCCGAAGTTAGAACCGGTATAAAAGAGATACCGGCAATAGGCACGTGTATTGCAAATATGTACCCGAGTGCTTTCTGGAGGTTGTCGAATATTCTCCTTCCCAGCTTAACAGCGCCGACAATGGAAGCAAAATTGTCATCTAACAGTACCAGAGAGGCTGACTCCCTGGCGACATCGGTACCCTTCTCTCCCATAGCTATACCTATATGTGCAGATTTGAGCGCCGGAGCGTCATTCACCCCGTCACCCGTCATAGCCACAATCTCTCCGTTGGCTTTTAAAGCGTTCACAATTTTAAGTTTCTGCTCCGGTATAACTCGTGCAAAGATATTTACAGACTTGATCTTCTCCCTTAACTCCTCTTCACTCATAGTGCTAAGCTCCGGCCCTGTAATACATTCACCGTAGTTCTCGATACCTGTCTCCTTTCCAATATTCATGGCGGTAACAGGGTAATCGCCTGTAATCATTATGACTCTTATACCAGCTTTATAGCACTCTTTTACAGCTGCAGGAACACTCTCCCGGACAGGATCTGCAAGTCCGATCAAACCAACGAATTCAAAATCGAAATCGTGTTGAATCGAGGGCAGATTCTTCTCCTCTATCTGCGCTTTGGCTACACCCAGTACACGCATTCCTCTCTCGGCCATTATCTGCACTTTTGCAGAGTAATTTTCTGTCTCTTCGGCACTAAGGTGACAGAGATCGAATATCGCTTCAGGAGCCCCTTTTGCCGCAATAACTCTGTTGCCGCTGGCTGGGTTTACAAATGCTCTCGACATTGCAAGTAGCTCTCTGGAAAGAGGATACTCTTTTTGCATCTCCCAGTCGTGATGAATATGTTCACTACCCTGGAGGTATCTCTCACCTATTTTTAAAATCGCCCTCTCCATAGGGTCAAACGGATTCGCCTGACTTGAGAGGATTCCGAATTCAATTATTTCGTGAAACTCTTCGGGAAAATCGCAGTTCTGGCATATCTCAAGCAGATCTCTCCTGTTGTGTAGGCAGCTCACCTCCATCCTGTTATTTGTGATAGTCCCGGTTTTGTCGGAACAGAGCACAGTTGCCGATCCAAGTGTTTCGATTGCAGCAGGTCTTCTTGTCAGCACGCTCTTTCTCGATATTCTCCACGCTCCGATTGCCATAAATACAGTAAGAACAACCGGGAACTCTTCGGGGAGGACAGCCATTGCCAGTGTAAGCCCTGCAAGTATTCCTTTAAGGAGATCTCCTCTTGTTAGAAAGTAGATGGCCACTACTGCAATACACAGAATTACACCAGATATTGCAAGTCTTTTTACCAAAACAGAAATTTCGCTTTTAAGCTTTGTGGGCTCCTCTACAACGCTTCCAATTGCCTTCCCTATCTTTCCGATCTCTGTGCCAAGACCTATTGCGGTCACCTCGAAAATTCCGTTCCCCTGTACTATCATAGACCCGGAGTAAACATAAGGAGTATCATCACCTCCCGGTAATATATCTTTATCATTATCCAAAAACTCTCTCTTTCTCACAGGTACCGACTCTCCGGTCAACATCGATTCGTCGGCAAGGAGATTGGTACAAGAGATTATTTTACCATCTGCAGGAACTCTGTCTCCCTCCTGAAGCACAACCAAATCGCCGCATACCACTTCTCTTCCTGCAACTCTTATTGCCTCTCCCTCTCTTATTACAAGCGCCCTGGGGCTTGCAAGGTCTCGCAGGGAGTCGAGTGCCTTTTCGGTTTTACTCTCCTGATAGTACTCAATTCCCATTATTACAAAGACGAATCCAAGCAGCATGATCCCTTCGGTAAGATCACCGAGAATAAGGTATAATACCCCGCATGCCACCAGAAGAAGGAACATTGGTTCGGTTACTACGCTCTTTGCAATATCCAGAGCTCCCTTCTTCTCCGATGAGGGTAGCTCATTAAATCCGTAATTTTTTTGTTTTAAAAGCACCTCATCCGTTGTGAGTCCTTTAAAACTGCTGGTTGAACCTGTTATTGACATTTTTTGAAAATTGAGTTGATACAAAGTTAATGGATAAATTAAACTATTCTCAAATTCGTTAGTCTTTATAGATGATTATCAATCCAGTTTTAAATGAAAAGATTTACCCTATTATTGGTAGCTGTAATTATCTCATTAGCAGCTATTAGTCAAAATGTTCCCGGTTTCAAACCACTAGTTCAGGACGCATCGGTTGTAAAAGGAGTACTCCCTAATGGGATGACCTATTATCTTAAAAATTATGAAAATCCGAAAGGAAGAGCGGAGTTTTTTATTGTTCATAATGTAGGTGCTCTTCAGGAGGAGGATTATCAAAATGGTCTTGCCCACTTTCTGGAACATCTCGCATTTAACGGCACAAAAAATTTCCCCGGTAAAATGATGCTTGATTATCTCAATAAGATAGGGGTTAGATTTGGATATGATGTGAATGCATATACTTCAAAAGATAGAACTGTATATAATATATCAAATGTACCCCTCATCAGAGAGAGCATTCTCGATTCAGTATTGCTGATGATTCACGACTGGTCGGGTAATATTTCTTGCCTGCCCGAAGAGATAGAGAAGGAGAGGGGCGTCATAAGAGAGGAGTGGCGCAGAGGCGATGATGTGAGATCGCGTATGATGAAGCAGATCTATGCACTTATGAACAAGGGCTCAAAATATGCCGAAAGGGATGTTATTGGAGATACCGCAGTAATTAATAATTTCAAACCATCTACACTTACAGATTTCTATCACAAATGGTACAGGCCCGATATGCAGGCGGTAGTCATTGTTGGTGATTTCGACCTTAAGATGATGGAGGCTAAGGTTAAAAAACAGTTTTCTACTATTCCGGCAGCTGTGAACCCAGCCAAAAAGGAGATTTATACTATTCCCGATTTCGATAAACCGCTTTTCGGTGTAATATCTGATCCTGAAACAAAGGTGAGAGCCGTAAAGATTCTTTTCAAGCACGACGATGCTAAAGGTGAACAGAAACTTACTCAGGAGTCCATTTACATACAGACAATGGCAACGCTTGTTGCAAATATGATGGGAGCAAAAATGGAGATCACCAAAAACTCAGCTAATGCCGGTTTTACTTCGGCCGTTGTTATACCAATGAGTGGATCTGCCAACAGATGGTTTATGCAGTTTACTATGTCTCCTGTAGGTAGTGACTACATGAAAGCATTTAAATATGCATTTACAGATATCGAGAGAGTCAAAAAGTACGGATTCACACAAGAGGATCTCGATTATGCAAAAGGGCAGATGATTAAAAAAGTAGAGGGCAATATGAAGAAGGTCCCTACTATGAAGAGTGAGCAGATGGTATCATTTATCGTGGAGGCATTCACAAAGGGAGAAGCCCTGATGACTCCTATGGATAGACTAAGTGCGGAAAAAGAGGTAATCAACTCTATAACACTTGACCAGGTGAATGAATCCCTTGGAAAGATGTTCAGGGAGGAGAATAGGATCTATGTTGTAAATTGTCCTCAGAATGAAATTAAGATTGCACCGACTCTCGATCAGATAATGGAGTTAAATAAATCGGTACAGAGCTCTACTCTTGAGCCATTCGCAAAGAGATCATCTACAGATGGATTGGGCGATTTCTCAAAACTACCGGAATCCAAAATTGTAAAGAACATCCCTAACAATAAATATAAAGGAGAAGAGTGGATTCTGGCAAATGGTATTAAAGTGTACTGGACTCGCTACGATGACCCTTCGGCTTCGTTAACAGTTATCGGAAAGAGCAAAGGAGGATTGGTAAATGTGGCAAAGGATGAGATTCCGACAGCCAAAATGATGAGGAATGTAAGCAGGTACAGGAGCTATTCGAATCTTGATGAAAATGAAACAAAGTTGTTTCTTGGTAATACAAGCGCATCGGCAGGCATCGATATAGGATTATATGAGGAGAGTGTGAGCGGATCTTCTCTCCCTAAGGATAGCGAGACTCTTTTCCAGCTTATCTATTTGAATATGACCGGACTTAATATCAAGAAGGATGGCTTTGACAAGATGATGAAGAGGGCAAAAGAGAGCTTTGAGGGTGAAACCAAAGATGCAGTTATTTTCAATGACAGTGTATTGGTTATGAAGTATGGAACCAACCTGCTTCGTCAGATTAAAGAGTCTGATTTGAATAATATTACGCTTGATAAAATGAATAAGATTTATTCTGAGAGATTCGGAAATGCAGCCGATTTTACATTCTTTATCACCGGAAATGAGTCATCGGAGAAAATTCGTCCGTTGGTAGAAAAATATCTGGGATCGCTTGTTACAAACAGAAAGCTTGACAGCGAATACAAGGGTGATATTAAGCTGCAAAATGGGAACAAAGTTATTGATTACAAGTCAGATAAATTGTCAACTCCAATCTCTAAGATATCTATAATTTATCATGGTAAAGCCGAATACAATACAAAAAATAATATATCTGCAATTTTGCTAAAACATATATTGACAGACAGATACTTAAAATCAATCAGAGAGGAGAAAGGTGGAACTTACTATGTGGGAGTTGGAGCGTCCCTGGAATCAGTTCCGGAGAAAAAATTATCTTTGACAATCGATTTTGATACTGACCCTAAAATGAAGGAGGAGTTAGTAAAGATAATAGATGCAGAGATTCAGGATGTTATCAAAAACGGGCCACGTGCTGGGGAGTTTGAATCTGCACTATTGTTTTTGAAGAAGAGCTATTCGGATGTACTGGAGAAGAAGAGCTTCCTGAGCGATCGCTATTTCTCTTTGGTAATTAACGGAGCAGATCTCAGAGATGGAGCAGATGAGGTATTGAAGGGTGTAAAGCCTGCAGATGTGCAAAAGCTGCTGGCAGACCTCATAAAACAGGGGAATCGTATGTATTTTGTTTACGGCACAAATTAACACACAGTATAACTTAAATACTTAACACAGTGAAAAAATTCCTAACCCTTTTGCTATTATCGTTTGTGATAATACCGAATGTCGCTTTTGCCCAGGGGCAAAAGAAGTATTTCATTGAGGGAACAGTTACTCTCTTTGGAACATCGGAACCTATTCCGTATGCCAATGTGTTGATAAAGGAGCTTAACCTATGGAGCTCTACATCAGCAGAGGGCAAGTTTAAGATCAACGGAATAATCCCCGGATCTTACACCCTGGAGGTCACCTCTCTCGGCTACCAAAAGGTATCTATGCCTGTAAAAATAACACAGGACTATACCGGGTTTAAACTGCAGATGAAAGAGGAGAACCTTACTCTTGAGGATGTGGTGGTAACTGCAAAGGCCGGCTCGGCAATCAATACCTCATCGAGAATTGATAAAACTGCAATTCAGCACATCCAGGCATCGTCGCTGGCAGATGTTATGCAGCTTTTACCTGGAAACGTTATTGCAAATCCCGATCTTAATAGTACAAATGTTATCACTATGAGATCCGTTAGCGATGGTGAAGCTTATAATAAACGCGGAGTGGGTGTCTTTATGAACGGCTCCAAGCTATCAAGTGACGCAACTATTATCGGAACCAAGTCATACAGTATTGCTCAGACGCTGGACGATCCTTTCGACTTTAGAAAGATCTCAACCGAGAACATTGAGTCGGTAGAGGTTCTTAAGGGGGTTGTATCAGCTGAATATGGTGACCTTACCTCCGGAGCTATCATAGTTACAACCAAGGCCGGACGAACACCTCTTGATGTACGGGTTAAAACCGATCCAAGGACTAAAGCTGTTTCTCTAAGTAAAGGATTTGGTCTTGGAAAGACATCGGGAAACCTCAATATCGATTTTGACTATGCAAGATCTTTCAAAGAGTGGATATCTCCTGTATCAACATTTGACAGGATTACCTATGGAGTGACATATTCGAATACATTCAATAAAAACAACACTCCGTTAAGGTTCAATATGAGGTTTAACGGATACTTCACCGGAAACAGCACCACTTCCGATCCCGATGTATCTAGCCTGGACTTTACTAAAATAAGAGACAATAATTTTAATCTGTCGGTTTATGGTAACTGGCAACTTAACAAACCATATATCTCTTCATTGAACTATAACGTATCTGCCAGCTACGGTAAACAGACAATGCGGGAGTATCTTGTTACTACCCAGAATCCGCTTGCTACAACAAATTCAAAGGTAGATGGAATTACCGAAGGAACCTTCACTCAGACTTTAGACCAACGAGACAGAAGAGTCGATGAGATTCCTATCTATTTTAATGCAAAACTGAGCGGATATTTAAATAAAAATATTGGTAAATCTCTTTTCAGAACAACTGTTGGTTTTGAGTTCAATACTAAAGGAAATAATGGAAAGGGTGAGTATTATACAGGTGCTGCTCCGCAGTTTTTCCGCGAGAGACCATACTCTGATATTCCTTTCCTTTCGGACTTGAGTGTTTTCGCTGAGGAGAAGATTACTGTTCCGATAATGAAAACACAACTCGAGCTTAGTGCCGGGGTTCGTATGAACAAGATGATGATCTCGGGGTATAACTACGATCCTATTGTTGACCCACGTTTTAATGCAAAATACACAATCATAAAACAGAAGAGGGATGGAACTCTCAGAAACCTTTCACTCAGAGGTGGATGGGGTATTATGCAGAGACTCCCTTCCATCAACCACCTTTACCAGGCCGATAACTATGAAGATTTTGTGCTTTTCCAATATTATAACAGTACAACCTCTCAGCGTTTAGCCGTAATTGAGACTAAGGTGATTGACGGGAAGCTCCCTTATAATCTTAAACCGGAGAAGACCAGAAATATTGAAGTTGGAGTCGATTTTGATATTAAGGGCATCAAAGGGTCTATCACATATTTTAATGACAGATTAAAAGATGGTATTACCTCAAATACTGAATTTATATCGGGTACATACAACTTCTATAACAGCACCAGTGATGTAAATGCCGCTCCTAAGTTTGAAAATGGAACCGTTTATGTAATGAGCGGTGGAGAATATGTTCCACTTGGATACACTACTCTTTCTAAATACAGCTCTTATTACAGGCCCGATAACAGAGGTTATATGAGGAAGTGGGGTATAGAGTACGATTTTGATTTTGGTAAGATTAAATCACTTAATACAGCGATTTTACTTTCAGGATCATATTTGAGAAATATCTCAAGTCATACAGGATATGAGTATACAGTTTTGAATACTACCGATCCATACAACTCGAAAGAGAGCTTCCCATATGTAGCAGTATTCGGAGGTGAGCAGAGTTGGTCTAACGGGACAGGAAGCGACAGGCTTATGTCTAACCTGAATATTGTTACAAATATTCCGTCAATAAGATTGGTTGTATCATTAACAACTCAGTTCATCTGGATGGAGAGGAGCTGGAATCTGATTGGCGATGATTTATATACACTGGATTCAAACGGACAGCCTGTATATGGCGATTATAAAAACAAAAAGATTACAGCTACAGTCTACAGAAACCCTGTTGCTTATATAGACAGAGAGGGTGTAACACACAACTTCGATCAGGACTATTTCAACACAACCGATCCACAGCTGAAAACACGTCTAAGAATGATGATTGAGTCGCCTAACTACTCATACAATCTTATTACTACCAGCTATAATCCATATGTAATGGCAAATATCAGAGTTACAAAAGAGATAGGTAAAACAGCGTCTCTTTCATTCTACTCTAATAACTTTACCAATTCCAGACCAATTATTAAGAACAATGCCAGACCTTTGGTAACCGGTATGAGAAAGAATACTCCTATTTATTTCGGTGCCGAACTTAGACTAACTTTTTAAACTGACTTAAAATGAAAAAATTTCATATAATTATTGCGATACTGCTCACATTCTCACTCACAGGGTGTATGGAGAGCATTAAAAGCGATGACTTTGAAGAGAGCGCAATCAGTGCGGTTGTGAATGTGGCCGTTTCGATACCGGACGGATATGAGTACAGCATCGCAGGTCTTACTGTTAAACTCAGCGATCCATCTACAGGTTTGACCTATAATGGCGTTACAAACACTCAGGGAGTCGCTACCGTAAGAGTTCCTTTCGGAACATATACAGCCTCTACCGAAATGAAAAAAGTGGCAGCAGGAGGAACTCTATATATATTCAACGGAACTACCGGAAAGATTCGTATGAGCCCTAAGGATGCAAAAGAGGCAACAGTTGATCTGCCTTTGAATGTTTCAAAATCGGGGCAGATAATAATTAAAGAGTTCTATTTCGGTGGATGTTACGATGTAGTAACAGCCAAATCATATTCAAAAGATATATACTTTATACTTTACAATAACTCCAGTGAGGTTGCTTATCTGGACTCTCTCTGCTTTGGAGTTGCAGCCCCTTATAATGCAAATACAAGCGGTAAGTTATCAGGATGGGTAAAACCGGGTACAAGCGAACTTCTTGAAGCAGCTCCACTGATTACTTTCGGCTGGATGTTCCCCGGAACAGGTAAGGATAATCCTCTCCTTCCTGGAGAACAAGCTGTGATTTCATTGAATGCAATAGATCATACTACAGCTGTTTCTGCTTCAGTGAATTTAGGCAAGACCGGCTATTGGGCTGCTTATAACAGCGTAACTACAAGAGGGCAAACTGCCCCGAATGCAGGTGTTAAACTTTGTGAGAACTTCTGGAAAAACGGTTCAGCCACATCATTTGTAATCTCTACATCAAGTCCTGCTCTATTCATATTCTCTCTTGGAGGAAAAACTCCAGCTCAGTTTATTACCGATACATACACAGATGATCCTTCATCTGCTTCTACAATTAACGATTGTCTTCTTGTAGATAAAAATCTGGTTCTGGACGGAGTTGAGTGCTTGAGGAATATTACCGATACAAAACGTCTCAGACCCGAAATCGACAATGGATTTACTATGATCGACGGATCGGGACAGGGGCAGAGCGTTCACCGCGTGATCGATGTTGCCGCTACGGCTAATGCCGGAGGAAGAGTAGTTTATATGGATACCAATAACTCTTCAAATGATTTTGTTAAAATTTCACCGGTTTCATTAAAAAAATAGAGTATGAAAAAGATAACAGCAATTATAGCGGCAGGTTCATTGATGTTGGGTCTCTCATTAAATATCAATGCGCAGAACGCACTACATAAACATTACTATTCAATTGAAAAGCTGGAGAGAGAGACATCTTGGCTCACTTCGGCAAATGCAGCCGGTCTTGTTTTTAATAAAGCAGATAACTTCTCCACTATAGGAGCTTACTACAATGGTGAGTCGGGTGATTTGAGAGGTTATAATACACCAAAGACATACAATGTTTATGGTATCGAGACCAAGTCATACATAAAACGGAATAAGGTATTCTTTTTTGGGAAGTTCGGGTATGAATATGGTGTTCGCGAAGATCAAAAGTGGCTTGGAACTATCTATCCGGGGTCTAACATAAATGTAATCACCGACTCAATAGGTGGTAAAGTATTAAGAGAGAACTACACTCTTGGTGCTAAGATAGGTTATCAGCTGACTGATAAATTAGCAATTGGTATAGGGTTCGACTATCTCACATCTACAGCTGCAAAGAGAAAAGATGGACGTAACGCCAACACAATGTCTAACCATTCGTTTACTCCGGGTGTTATTTACAGTTTCGGAGATTTTCGTCTGGGTCTCAATGCTCTCTACACTCACAGAGCTGAAGATGTGTCCTACTCTTACCTGGGCGACGTTACAGGCAAGTATCTTGTATATTTCAACGGAGGACTTTGGATGTATACTAAGAATGGTCTCACAACTACAACCATCACCGACAGGGTATATTATAAGGATATTTTTGGTGGCGGCCTGCAGTTTGAGTTCGACAACGGTGAATTTGGATTCCATAACGATCTTAAGGTAGGCTACCTTAAAGAGAATAATTATGAAGGTGGTAATAAGACCAAAAGGTATGCAATTCTTGACGGATTGAGCTACGATTATAAAGGGGTAGTATCTGCCAAAGGTGAAACATTCAACCACTTTGTAAACTTAACATTCAAAAGTGAGGAGTTGTTCTCATACGATGTCGTTAACAACTATGAACAGGTTCCCGGAGAGGGAAACTCATGGGCATATTTTGAGTACGGTAAGGTTATGAGATACTCTCAGGTGGAGAAACAGTTCGGATTTGAGTATCAGGGCTATCTGAAGAGATGCGACTTCGATTACTCTGCAGTATTTACAGCAGGTGTAACGGGAACTTTAGTTGAAAAGAGGTTCAAAATCTATCCGGCTAAATATGACCAGGATTATCAGAGATATGAGTTCTATGCTCAGGCAGCAAAATCTTTTTGCCTTGGGAATAAGGACAGGATAGAATTCAGCGCAGGAGTTGCTCAGGTTACAGCTGACGGTACAATGCTGAGAACTTTCCACGCATTAACCGATGGTGTTTTGTCTATGAACACATCTTTATTAAAACAGGATTTCCTGTTTAACACTCTCGGACAGTTTAAATGGAATGCCGGAGTTAAGTATCAGAATGCAATTGGTAAGAGCGGAAAATCGTTTACAGCAGCAGCCAAATACACAAATGTAAAGGCTATTGATGAAGCGGATATTCAACTTCCATCTTCACTTTACAATGGTAAAACAAGAAATTACTTCCAAGTTTCGGTAAGCTACAATTTTTAATTTTAGTGAATAAACAAAAAGGGGTTGCTGTTGTCTAAATAACAGCAACCCTCTTTTTTACTGGGAATTTTTAATCTTTATATATGAAAAAAATATTTATTACGTTTTTTATTTTTGCGCTTTCAGCATCGTCGTTGATGGCCGACGAAGGGATGTGGCTAGTGAATCTGCTAGATAAGCAGATGTACGCCAAGATGAAGAGCAAGGGGCTTAAACTTCAGCCAAATGAAATTTATAATGAATCTGGTCTCGATATAAGCGACGCAATTGTCGCTCTTGACGGAGGAATGTGCAGCGGTAGTATAATATCTGCCACCGGTCTTATGATTACCAACCACCACTGTGCTTATGGCGATATTCACGCATTGAGTACTCCCGAAAACAACTATCTTGAGAACGGTTTTTGGGCAATGAATGCTTCACAGGAGATTCCTATCAAAGGTAAGAGTGTTACATTCCTGAGAAGGGTTATCGATGTCACAGGTGAAGTAAAAGCTCTCAGCGACAGTCTCTCTAAGGCCGGGTCAAAAGGGATCTTCTTTATGAGAAGAGTTGCCGGGATGATGGAGGATCGATACAAACAAGAAGGATTCGAGGCTTCTTTAAGCTCAATGTGGAGAGGTAGCAAATATTATATGTATATATATGAGACCTATAATGATGTTCGCCTGGTAGGTGCTCCTCCTGTATCAATCGGAGCATACGGCGGTGAAACTGATAACTGGGGATGGCCTCAGCATAAAGGCGATTTCGCAATATACAGGGTTTATACATCTAAAGATGGTAAACCTGCAGAATATTCAAAGGATAATGTACCTATGCAGGCCTCTAAATTTTTGAAAGTATCTGCTGCAGGTATCAACAAGGGTGATTTTACAATGGTTATAGGTTATCCTGGTGCTACAAACAGATATATGTCATCTTTCGAACTTAAGGAGAAGTATGAGATACTCAATCCTATCGTTGGCGGTGTAAGAAGAGCAAAACTGGAGGTTTGGAAGAAGTATATGGATTCAGATCCGTTAATTCGTCTCAAATATTCCGATAAATACTTTAATATCAGCAATTATACCGATTACGCAAAATGGGAAAATAAATGTATTGCCCGTTTCAATGTAATAAATGAACTTGAGGCAAGAGAGTTGGAGCTGAAAGCTTGGATTGATGCAGATCCTCAGCGTGTTAAAGAGTATGGTAAGGTTTTGTCGAATCTGAAAAAAGGTTATGAGACCATTGCAGATATCACACGAATTAAAGAGTACTTCAGAGAATCAATGGTAAGGGGG
>JAFIHK010000147.1 GCA_017848635.1 Bacteroidales bacterium
CCTTGTCGCATATAACTTTTTGGAAATCGAGCTCTTTAACGGTTACTGTTACAGGGATCATTATTTCAGGCTGAGGCTGGAATCCCTCTTTCATAAGTTCTGCAGTTGCAGTAAAGATAGCTTTATACTGCATCTCAGATACCTCAGGATAAGTAATTCCAAGGCGAACTCCACGGTGACCCATCATTGGGTTAACTTCGTGAAGGGATTCACCCCTCTTCTTAATATCTTCAATTGAAATACCGAACTCCTCGGCAAGTTCTCTCTGTTTTTCGGCAGTTTGTGGAACGAACTCGTGGAGAGGTGGGTCAAGAAGTCTGAAAGTAACAGGCTTGCCGTTCATCACCTTCATTGTGCCCTTTGTAGCCTCTTTAACGAATGGTTCAAGTTCTTTAAGTGCAGATATTCTCTCCTCTTCGCTGTTCGCAAGAATCATCTTACGAAGTTTTGAGAGAGGCTGCTCGGAATTTTGTCCGTAGAACATATGCTCAATACGGAAAAGACCGATTCCCTCAGCACCAAAGTTAATTGCATTCTGTGCATCCTCAGGAGTATCTGCATTTGTACGAACACCCAGAACACGATATTTGTCTACGATGTTCATGTACTCAACAAAGCGTGGGTTCTCCGAAGCATCCATGGTCTCAACCTTGGTGTCGTAAACAAAGCCCTTGCTTCCATTAAGACTGAACCAGTCACCCTCTTTATATACCTTACCGTTGATGGTAAGCTCCTTTTTGTGGACATTGAGGTGAACAGCATCGCAACCTACGATACAGCATTTACCCCATCCGCGAGCAACGAGTGCAGCGTGTGATGTCATACCTCCGCGTGCGGTGAGTAGACCATCGGCAGCTCTCATTCCTTCAACATCTTCAGGATTTGTCTCTTCGCGAACAAGAATTACCTTTTTGCCGGCAGCAGCCCAGGCAACAGCATCTTCAGCTGTAAATACAATCTGTCCGACAGAGCCGCCAGGACCTGCAGGAAGACCTTTAGCTATAACGGTTGCTTTTTTCTCCGATTCAGTGTTGAGAATAGGGTGTAGAAGTTCATCGAGCTGAACAGGCTGAACTCTCAGTACAGCTGTCTTTTCGTCGATAAGACCTTCGTGAAGCATATCCATTGCCATATTGAGTGCAGCAAGACCGGTTCTCTTACCTACGCGGCACTGAAGCATCCAGAGTTTTCCATCCTGGATTGTGAACTCAATATCCTGCATATCGTGGAAGTGGTTCTCCAGGTTTGTTTGAATTTCGTCAAGCTCTTTGTATACCTGAGGCATTGCAGTCTCAAGACTTGAAAGGTGCTTGTTCTGATCGTTCTTGGTTGACTCGTTGAGAGGATTAGGTGTGCGGATACCTGCAACAACATCTTCTCCCTGTGCGTTTATGAGCCACTCTCCGTAGAACTTGTTCTCACCGGTAGCTGGATTTCTTGAGAATGCAACACCTGTTGCAGAGTTGTCACCCATATTTCCGAATACCATTGCCTGAACATTAACGGCAGTTCCCCACTCATCAGGAATTCCTTCGATGCGGCGGTATGAGATCGCTCTTTTTCCGTTCCATGATTTGAACACAGCACCCACGCCACCCCATAGTTGAGTATAAGCATCATCGGGGAATGCTGTTCCAAGTACCTCTTTAACTCTTACCTTGAAATCTTCGCAAAGTTGCATCAGGTCTTCGGTAGTGAGGTCTGTATCGCTCTTGTAACCCTTCTTTACTTTAACTTCGTGAAGCATTTTGTCAAGCTGAACACGAATACCTTTTCCCTCTTCAGGTTCTATACCTTCGGCCTTCTCCATAACTACATCGGAGTACATCATAATAAGCCTGCGGTATGCATCGTAAACGAAACGAGGATTGTTTGTCTTTTTAATAAGACCAGGAATTGTTGCTGAGCAGAGACCAATATTAAGCACTGTCTCCATCATGCCTGGCATTGAGCTTCTTGCACCCGAACGGCAAGAGAAGAGAAGCGGATTTTCGGGATCTCCGAATTTCATGTTCATCACATCTTCTGTCATCTTGATCGCATTGTTTACCTCCTGCGCAAGTTCCGATGGATATTGACAATTATTGCTATAATATTCGGTGCAGCACTCTGTTGTAATGGTGAAGCCGGCAGGAACTGGAATGCCGAGTTTACACATCTCAGCAAGATTCGCTCCCTTACCTCCAAGAAGGTTTTTCATTGTACCGTCACCATCGGCACTTTTACCTCCAAAGAAATAGACACGCTTAATGTTTGTCATAATTTAATTGTTAAAAAAATATTGTTTTTAATATAAATTGTAAGCAAGTTTTTTACAGGGGCGCAAATTTAGTAAAAAAATCTACAATAAACGGCTAGCAAGTTCGGAAAGTTCACTACGCTCACCTTTTGTAAGATTTACGTGCTCAAATATCTCCTGTCCGTACATTTTTTCGCCCAGATGTGTCAAACCGTTTGAGTGTATATCCAGGAATGGTGAATCTATCTGGTGAATGTCACCTGTAAATACAAGTTTGGCGTTTTCGCCGGCTCTTGTAATTATTGTCTTTACTTCGTGAGGGGTCAGGTTCTGCGCCTCATCTATGATAAAAAAGACATCGGAGAGACTCCTCCCCCTAATGTAAGCCAGAGGAGAGATCATAAGCTTTTCGTTTTTTAACATCTCCTCTATTCTGACTGCTTCGCGGCTCGAAGGTTTATGCGCTCGTTTAATAACTGCAAGATTATCGAATAGAGGGAGCATATAGGGCGCCAGTTTCTCTTTTACATCTCCGGGTAAAAATCCCATCTCCTGGTTTTGAAGTGGAATTACAGGCCTCGCAAGCAGAATCTGTTCGTAGTTCTGTTCCTGTGCGAGAGCTGCTGCCAGAGCGAGTATTGTTTTGCCGGTACCTGCCATTCCTGTAAGTGACACGAGTTTTACATCGGGGTCAAGCAGAGCGTCGAGAGCGAAATGCTGCTCGTCGTTTCTTGCCTCAATTCCGTATGCCTTCTGCTTTTTAACAGCAATGAGTGATTCCGTGCTATTGTGATACTTGGCAAGCACTGTAGAGTTATGTTTGCCCCCGGATATGGTGAAGAGTTGATTGCACGGAGTACTCTTCAAACCGAACTCTTTAGAGGGGACACCTCCATCGGCATAGAATAGTTTGTCTATAGTTTCCTGTGGTATATCATCGAGATGTATTACCTCTCTTTTGATATTTTCGACCCTTTCGTGATCAATTTTATCGGTCAGATAGTCCTGAGCAGGTATTTGAAGTGCTTTTGCCTTTATTCTGAGGTTGACATCCTTTGTGACGAGTATAACCTGCCTGTCGGGGTTGTTCTCTGCCAGAAAGTGGGTTGTCGCAAGTATTCTGTGATCCTGAGTGTCGTCGAAGAAGGAGAGAAGCATTTTGTCCGGGAACGGGTGACCCAACTCTACCCTTAGAAGACCTTTTCCTTTTCCCAGAGTGATCCCTCCGTTAAAGAGCCTGTTGTCGGTGAGATCATCCATCTCCCTAACAAACTCTCTTGCATTGTAGTTAATAGATTCATTGCCCTTCTTGAACTTGTCAAGCTCCTCAAGTACAGCAATCGGTATTACGATATCATTCTCCTGGAAATTAAAAATCGAACGATAATCGTGCAGGATTACATTTGTATCCAGCACGAAGATTTTTGCTCTCTTGGCCATATGTGAATGAGTTAATTATGTAAATATAACTCAAATCTTCGAAACAAGCCAATTTTTAGCGTTAATAAACATAGTTATCCAAGGGGTAACCTCATCCTCTTTTCTGTTACCGGGGTAGTAGGCCCAGTTATGAGGATAGATGCATCTTTCCGGGTGAGGCATCATGGCAAGATGTCTGCCGTCTCTACTGCAGACTCCGGCTATCCCTTCAGGTGATGAGTTAGGATTGCCCGGGTAATCTTTGTAGTTATATCTGACTGCAACGTTATATTCTGATATATCAACGGGGAAACTGAATCTGCCCTCTCCGTGAGCTACCCAGATACCGAGTTTGCTGCCGGTAAGTTCGGATAACATTATCGAAGGCGAATTTTCAACAGTCACACCTACGAAAGCACTTTCATATTTGTGAGATTTGTTGTGAAGCATCTTGGGCGATCGCTCTCTGGCTTCAGGAGTTATGAGTCCAAGCTCCGCCATAAGCTGGCATCCGTTGCATACACCCAGAGATAGGGTATCCTCTCTTTGGTAGAATTTCTCAATTGCATCCTTAGCTTTCTCGTTGTAGAGGAATGCCCCCGCCCAACCTTTGGCAGATCCCAGAGTATCGGCATTTGAGAAACCTCCTACGAATACAACCATATTTACATTGCTCAGATCCTCTCTGCCGCTTATAAGGTCGGTCATATGGACATCTTTTACCCGGAATCCGGCAAGATAGAGTGCCCAGGCCATCTCTCTGTCACCGTTTGATCCCTTCTCCCTTATAATGGCTGCTACAGGCATCTTCTCCCTGTTATTCTGAGGTATTCCCAATGTAGACTCCTTTCCGTCGAAATCTGCCGGGAAGTTGTAAATAAGTGGCTGTTTTCCGTAGTTTTCGAACCTGTTGAGTGCGAGTTCTGCCCCCACCTGTTTTATATCGAACAGATAGGATGTCTTATACCATAGATCTCTGTAGTAATCGATATCTACATCAATGCTTCTCTTTCCGTTCTTTATGTGTAGTTTTCTGTTTTTATTCCACTTGCCGATCGGGTATATCTCGACACCTCTGTCGCTGCATATGTTTTTAACCTCAATAAAATGCCTCTCCTCAACCTGAATAACAACTCCGGGGGTTTCTGAGAAGAGAATTTTAACAAACTCCTTCTCACCTATATGGGTAAGATCAGCTACAACTCCACCTCCGGTATTGGCAAAATTCATCTCCAGAAGAGTAGTTATAAGACCACCGGCAGATATGTCGTGTCCGGCCAGAATCAGATCTTTTGCAATCAACTCCTGTACAGAGGTAAAACAGTTTACAAAGTGGTCGGCAGATACTACATCCGGAGTTTCATCTCCAAGCTGGTTGGTTATCTGCGCAAAGGCAGATCCGCCAAGAGCAAATGTGTCATCGTTCAGATGGTTAAACGGAATATATATGAATATAGATTCCGGTTTGGCAGATGCTACCGGTTTTACACATCTGCGAATATCGCTGCATTCAGCAACCGATGAGACAATTAAAGTCCCCGGAGATAATACTTTCGAACCGTCGGGATATTTTTGAGTCATTGAGAGGGAGTCCTTTCCTGTAGGGATATTGATTCCCAGTTCTATAGAGAAGTCGCTCGCCGCCTTCACAGCATTATAAAGCCTGGCATCCTCACCAGCATTACGACATGGCCACATCCAGTTTGCCGACAGAGACACCCCTTTAACTCCTCCTTCAAGCGGAGCCCAGACAACATTGGTGAGAGCTTCGGCGATAGCCATTCTGCTCCCGGCCTCAGCATTTATCATTGCAACCATTGGAGCGTGTCCGATAGAGGTTGCTATACCCTTGTTGTCGCCATAACCAATGGCTGTAACTCCCATATTGTTCAGCGGAAGCTGAATCTCTCCCGCACACTGCTGACATGCAATCAGACCACTTACAGAGCGGTCCACCTTATTTGTAAGCCAATCCTTACAAGCAACCGATTCCAGTTGAAGAACCTGTTCGAGATAGTATTCAATATCGTCGTTGTCATACTCAACCGGGTCGAATTTCTCGTTAATTGTTGAGTCCTGCATAATGGTCTTTGGAGCTGATCCGAACATATCTTCAAGAGCCAGATCGATTGGAGTGTCACCGTTTTTGCTGCTCTTAAGCGTAAAATTGTCTCGCCCGGTCACTTCACCTATTACATACATAGGAGCCCTCTCCCTTTCGGAAATTGCTCTCAGCTGTTCAATGTCACCCTCTTTAAGTACAAGACCCATTCTCTCCTGGCTCTCGTTGCCGATTATCTCTTTGGCGGAGAGGGTAGGATCTCCAATCGGAAGTTTTGCAATGTCGATATCACCTCCGGTGTTTTCAACAAGCTCTGAAAGGCAGTTGAGGTGACCGCCGGCTCCGTGGTCGTGAATTGAAACAATAGTATTGTTATCGCTCTCCGCCAGAGAACGGATTGCGTTATATGCACGTTTTTGCATCTCCGGATTTGAGCGTTGAACTGCATTTAACTCGATAGAGTTGTCATACTCCCCTGTAGCAACTGAGGATACAGCTCCTCCGCCCATTCCAATCCGGTAGTTATCGCCACCTAACAGAACTATTTTGTCGCCTGGTTCGGGGCTGCCTTTAAAAGCATAATTTTTACGGGCATAACCGATACCTCCGGCCAGCATTATAACCTTATCGTATCCGTACTCTCTGAGTTTTTCGGTGTGTTCCAGAGTAAGCAGACTTCCGCAGATGAGCGCCTGTCCGAATTTATTGCCGAAATCGCTCGCTCCGTTAGAGGCTTTGATAAGAATATCCTGAGGAGTCTGATATAGCCACTCACGTTCAGGAGTGTTCTCCCAATCTCTTGAAATATCCACATTTTCATATTCTGATGCCCCATCCTGACCGAAGCGAGGGTATGAGGTCATGTAGACTGCTGTTCCTGCAACCGGAAACGACCCTTTTCCTCCGGCAATTCTGTCCCTGATCTCTCCTCCGCTTCCTGTAGCTGCTCCGTTAAAAGGCTCTACAGTTGTAGGGAAGTTGTGGGTTTCTGCCTTCAGTGAAATGACTGTTTCACTTCTCTTCTGCCCGAAGAACGAAGGTTGATCGCCCCTCTCAGGGGTAAACAGATTAACCTCCGGACCCTCGATAAAAGCGCAGTTATCCTTGTATGCACTTACTATTTTATTTGGATTCTGGGCTGAAGTCTTCTTGATAAGCTTGAAAAGACTCGACTCTCTCTCCTCACCGTCGATTATAAATGTGCCGTTAAATATCTTATGCCTGCAGTGTTCCGAATTAACCTGTGAAAATCCGAACAACTCACCGTCGGTTAGCGGTCTGCACAATTTCCTGCTTAGATTCTCCAGATAGACTATCTCATCTTCATTTAGCGCCAGCCCCTCACTTTCGTTGTAACCCTTGATGTCGGTAATGTCAATAACTGGTTCGGGGCTCTTCTCTATGTCAAAGATTTTTTGATTCAGTGATTTATAGACTCTTGTAAGCATTTTGTCATGAACAGGATTCTCCGATTCGCAAGGGAAGAACTCCTCTATTCTCTCGATTCCGGAAATGTTCATGTTTTGAGTTATCTCCACCGCCGTTGTGCTCCAAGGAGTTATCATCTCTCTCCTGGGGCCGGTAAAAATTCCATTTAGTTCGCTCTCGCTCAGCAGTTGAGCAGATCCCTCCTCGGCGTTGCCAAAGAGCCAGCAGAGAGCCTCTATTTCATTTTTCGAGAGTTGTTTTGTGGTTTTTACAGCAAGAACGCTCTTGCCGGTTTTGAAGAATTGAATCATTTTCTATTGGATTTTCGCCCCAAAAATATCGCTTTTTCTGATAATTTGCCCACATTTGTACATAATTTTACCATAATCTGCAATGATTGAGCTTAAAAGATTCCCATTCAACGAAGAGTCATACAAAAAAGAGCTGGAGCACCTCTTTAACCGCTTCCCACTTTATCAGAATATAGGAAGTGCTGCATACAAGCCTGGTATTGAGGGGATGAGAGATCTTGACGAGGCATCGGGAACCCCTCATAAAAGATTTCTTACAATCCATATTGCCGGAACAAACGGAAAAGGGTCAGTGTCGCATATGATTGCCAGTGTTCTGCAACACAGCGGATTAAAAACAGGCCTCTATACATCGCCGCATCTTGTGGATTTTCGTGAAAGAATAAAGATTAACGGGCAGATGATAGACAAAGAGTATGTATACAACTTTATGCTATCCTACAATCAATTTTGCGAAGAGCATAAACCCTCTTTTTTTGAAATCTCAACGGCAATAGCTTTCCGTTGGTTTGCAGATTCAAATGTGGACATTGCAGTAATAGAGACCGGGCTTGGTGGAAGACTGGATTCTACCAATATCATCAATCCTATTATAAGTATAATCACAAATATAGGGCTCGATCACTGCGAGTATCTTGGCAGTACTCTGGGTGAGATTGCCAGAGAGAAGGCCGGCATAATTAAAGAGGGAGTACCTGTTGTTATAGGTGAGGCAGATGCATCTACCGCAAATGTATTCCGTATAAAAGCCGGTGAGTGTGACAGCCGGATCGTTTTTGCCGAGGATTATATTTTCAGGGATGTTAAGGCTTCGGATTACAACCTTGACCTGTATGGAAGCTATCAGGATAATAATATAAGGAGTGTACTTACAGCACTCTCCCTTCTGTATGAAATTCCATCATTTTCAGCTCTGTTTGGTAATAATGTCTATTGTGACGCGAAAAAAGATTCCAGATGCTGGTGTGATGAAAATATAAGGAGAGGGCTCAGTAAGACAGCTTCAACTACCGGTCTCAGAGGCAGGTGGGAG
>JAFIHK010000148.1 GCA_017848635.1 Bacteroidales bacterium
GTATGGTCCTGTTACCGGCGGAATTAAATCAAATTTATACGAATACCCTCTTATATCTCCATGCGGACTTGGACAGATTTTTATAAAGGAGCCATCTGAAAAAGAGCCGCTCGATAAAGTTACTTTTAAAGGAGGACTTGCCTGGAGTAAAAATAGTGATGATAATCTTTTCGAAGTTGATTCTCACTATCCGTCACGTTTTGCAACAATGCAGTGGAGTGCATTTGCAGGCGATCACTCCGGAATATATTTCGGAAGTCACGATAACCTCCACCGTTCAAAACATTTGATTGTAGGGTACAACCCAAAGAATAACTCTTTAAGATTCGGATTCAGGCATCAATTTACCTGTTTCTTCGGAGAAAAAGAGTCGATACCGGAGCTGTTTGTATCTGCTTACAGTGGCAGTTGGCATAGAGCGGCCGATATATACAGCAATTGGTACCGTAATTCGGTCAAAATGCAGGATGTGCCTGAATGGGCAAAGAACTCTTCGGGGTGGATGCTAACTATTATGAAACAGCAAAATGAGGAGATAATGTGGAATTATGACTCACTGGAAGAGTTATGTAAATTATCCGAAGAGCGTGGGCTTGATGTATTGGGATTGTTCGGCTGGACTGCCGGAGGTCACGATAGATTCTATCCCGATTATAATCCCGACCCGGCTATGGGCGGAAAAGACGCACTTGTATCTGTAATAGAGAAGATCCACAAAAGAGGTAAACATGTCATTATTTATGCCAACGGGCAGTTGATTGACCAGAACGGTACTGAATACTGGCCTCAAACCGGGAAAAATATTTCCGTAGTAAAAAGAGATGGTACGATAGATTTTCAAAAGTGGCATAAGTACTACGATGCTCCTGCCAGATTCCACGGGATGGCTTGCCTTGGAGAGGATGAGTGGTATGAGAGGATGCTCGATTTAGCACTTCAGGCAAACGACCTTGGTGCCGACGGAATTCTCTATGATCAGCTTGCTGTTACAGCCCCAAAATTCTGCTACTCCGCTAATCACGGGCACTCTGTGCCAGCAGTTGTTTATGAGAGTGATAGATACAGGCTTCTTGAGAGAATTGCCTCATACATGAAGAGTATAAACAAGGATTTCATAATAATGACTGAAGGGTTGAGCGATGCTGTGTTAGGATCCATATCATATTTTCACGGTTACGAAAATGGTGCGTATGTGCCTTTGATATCTGAGCTTAACGGAAGAATCAATAAAAAGGTCCACTCTTCGGTATTCCCTGAGATGTTTAAATATACATTTCCAGAAGTGCTTACAACGTACAGAAACCCTGCACCTGTAAACAATAGATTGATTCTCAATTACGCTACTCTGTTCGGGCTGAGAAGCGAATTGGAGAGCCGCTACAATGCCGATGTAAAATATCTTAAGGAGAACAGAAAACCAGTGCCTGAGGACTATTCAAATGTTATAAGTAAGCCGGACATTGACCTCGTTACCAGTGAAGATCCGGTTGCAATGAGGATCTACTCAAAAAAGGTAATAGATTTTCAGCGCTCCTTCTCTTGGATTTTGTGGAGGGGGAAATATTTGGACACCAACGGTTTTATTGCAAAATGCGAAAAAGATGTTCTTGTTAGGGCTTATAGCGCAGATAGCAGGCTATGTGTAGTAGTATGGAATACATCCTCCCAGGACAGAAATATTGAATTGAGTGTTCCGGGATATCTTTTTGAATATGCATCCTCTCCTGAAAGTGGGGAGATATCTGCCGGGAGTCCGCTTCCAAAAGAGAGCATTAGAATTTATATGTGGAAAAAACAGAAATAGAATAGTATGAATTTCTTAAATATAAAAAGAGCCGTTATAATACCGGTGATAGCATGTCTGACTTCTATTACAGTTTCATGTAGCGGAAATAAAGATGATGGAGGAGGTAACGGAGGGGGTGGAGGAATTAGTGTTGTAAATGCAGGAAAAGTGTTGTGCAATGGATCTGGTATTTCTGGAGTTGTGGTTACGGACGGTACACAGTTTGCCGTAACAGATGCATCAGGGGCATTTTCCCTTCCATATAACCCAATTGCAACTCATGTATATATATCATCTCCAGCGGGGTATACAGTTCCGGTTGAAAACAGTGTCCCTAAATTCTGGGTAAGACTTAAGGATATATCCGATAAAAAGAGCATAACTTTCAACCTCACTAAACTGAGCCAAAATGACAATAAACACTTCTTTATTGCAGTGGGTGATCCTCAGGTCAGAAATGCAACGGAGCTTGGTAAACTCTCTCCAATCCTCTCATACATGAAGCAGGAGATCGAATCTAAAGGGATGAATCCTGTACATATTATGGTTGCTGGAGATGTGGTTTTCGATACTCCCAAGATGCACGATATGAGCAAAACATACTTTTCGGCTCTTAACAATCCAGTCTATTATGCAATAGGTAATCATGATCATGTTTATAAATCAACCGATGCTGTAACTACTGCAAATGACAAGAGTGCCGATTCGGTATTTATAAGACACTACGGACCTACATACTACTCTTTCAATAAAGGAATGGTTCACTATATCGTTCTTGACAATATACTGTATGAAGGAGGCTCAGGCCCAACTTATACCATTAACTTTACGCAGGCCGAACTCTCCTGGGTGGCAAAAGATCTCTCTTACATTTCAAAGGATAGGGCAATTGTGGTTATGTTTCACGGTCCATCTAAAACAAGGACC
Organism: Bacteroidales bacterium; assembly: GCA_017848635.1. Lineage (GTDB taxonomy): Bacteria > Bacteroidota > Bacteroidia > Bacteroidales > UBA932 > JAFIHK01. The sequence goes on from JAFIHK010000148.1 coordinate 2,714, forward strand.
AAAAGTACATATGGAAATAGCGCATCACTGCATGCGCTTCTCTCAGGATATGCCAATGTCCAGATAATAAGCGGGCACACTCACTATAATACAGTTATGGCAGATAATACAGGTATTACAGAGCATAATGTAGGTGCAGCCTGCGGTGGGTTCTGGGAGGGCCCGGTTTGTCTTGATGGTGCCGAGCTGGGATATAAAATATTTGAGGTAGATGGAACATCTTTCAAATGGGAGTATCGTTCATATGTAAATGCAAATACACAGTTTAGTGCATATATCCCCCAAAACAGAGCCCCTGTTTTACCTCCATCCGATCAATTGTTGGTAAATGTTTGGGATTGGGACCCGGCCTGGAGTGTCAAATATTCCGAAGATGGGGGGCTTACATATAAGGACATGACCAGAATTGAGGAAAAAGCTTATGATCCGACAGCATATCTGTTTTTTGGTATTGACGGTGATAATAAAATACCTACAAGAAGCTGGATTAACTCTACTCTAACTGATCATATTTTCAAATGTACTCCATCAACTGGAGTCCACTCTGTAAAAGTGAAAGTTACCACAAGATTTGGAGTTGAGTATACAAAAGTGATGGAATTCTAGAAAAAATATTTAACTTTGCACCACACCACACCAAACCTATATAGATTAAATGCAGATGAAAGTTCATAAACATTATAAATGGGAAGTGCTCCTGCTCTTATGGGTGGCATTCTTCCTCAATCAGGCAGACAGACAGGTTTTTAATGTAGTACTTCCACTAATCAAGAGCGACCTCCATTTGACCGATGTCCAGATTGGTACAATTGCTACAATTTTTAATCTTGTTTTTGCCGTTCTTGTTCCTTTTGCCGGATTTATCGGAGATAGATTCAGTAAAAAATGGGTTGTAACTCTCAGTATATTATTCTGGAGTGCAGCAACAATGTTTACAGGACTTGGAAATGGAGTATTGATGCTTATAATAATGAGAAGCCTTGCAACAGGAGGAGGGGAGGCCTTTTTCGGACCCTCAAACTACTCACTGATTGCTTCATATCATAAGGGGACAAGATCTTTTGCAATGTCTATTCACCAGACATCATACTACGTTGGAATTATAGCGAGTGGCTATCTTGCCGGTTACGTAGGAGAGACCTGGGGGTGGAGATATGCTTTCTTTATATTCGGAGCGGTTGGTGTTATTCACGCTTTTGTAATGATGTTCAGATTGTTTGATAAATCTGATATAAACGGATCCAAAGAGAAGACAGATTCCTCTACAAAAGTTGAAGATGGGCCAAAAGTGGTTGAAAAAATAAAATTTACCGAAGGATTCAAAATTCTCTTTAAAACACCTACAGCAGTAATGCTGACAGTCGGATTTAGCGGACTTATATTCGTATTGACCGGCTATCTTACATGGATGCCTACCTATTTGTATGAGACATTCGGAATGAGCCTCTCTTCAGCAGGATTTCACTCAATGTTTTACACGCACCTTTTCGCATTTGTAGGAGTACTGATTGCCGGGAAACTCTCTGATTATATAGCAAGGAAAAACCCGTCGGGCAGGATAATGATGCAGGGGCTTAGCCTTTTAATAGCGTCACCTTTCATAGTGATGATGGGGCACTCATCTACACTTGCATTAATTTATATAGGTTTTGCAGGCTTCGGTTTTGCAAGAGCATTTTTCGATGCAAATACATACACTGTTCTTTACGATGTAATTCCCGAAAAATATCACGCTTCGGCTTCGGGAATAATGATTATGACAGGATTTCTTGTCGGATCATTCTCTCCGGTTGTTCTGGGTGCAATCAAGCCAGTACTGGGACTTTCATTCGGGATATCCGCACTTGCAATAATCTGGATAATTTGCGGCTCTCTATTGATTTATGCTTCAAAATATCTCTTTAAAAAGGATTATGACAGAATACACAAACAATAGCAACCATAGCACTTTTCATACCGAAAATCCGTATGTGAAAATTTCGCTTTTGCCTGAGGCCGGAGGTAGAATAATCGGTCTTTCACTTGGGGAGTACCAATTTTTGTACTTTAACCCGGATGCAAAAGAGGGGCTTCATAAATGGAAAAATATCGGAGGGGAGAAGATCTGGCCGGCACCACAGGGGTGGAGCGACGACCATCACTGGCAGGGGCCGGCCGGCTCTATTCTCGACTATGGTAATTATGAGTGTGTTCACATAGCAGATGAGAGTGGAGATGGTTACAGAGTGACCAGTCCGTATGACGACTCTACAGGAATAATCTCATCAAGAGATATTATTCTATCAGACTCTTCAGCAGTTGTAAATATAAAGGCAAAATTTACCAATTTAAGTAACGTCCAAAGAAGATGGAGCATATGGCCGGTTTGTCAGGTCGATACATCGCTTAGTGGTGGTGTGGAGCCTGGCAGATTCAGATTTATCTGCCCAATTAACAACAAAAGTATTTATAGAAGTGGGTTCAAAATAATGCATGGAGTTGTAAATAATCCTCAATTCGGTATCGGTCCGGATAATCTCTTTGAAGCATCATATAGCTACATTGTGGGTAAAGCCGGGCTGGATTCCGATGCGGGATGGGTATATGGAGCAGATTCTGAAACAGGTAAGGTCATAATATTTACATTTCAGTATGAGGAGAACGCTGAATACCCCGACGACACATCCGTACAGATATGGTTTTCGGGCAAAGGGGCTGTTTATTCAGGTAATATGTTAAAAATGCACCTTGATAATTATGAACAAAATCCTCCGTACGCGGAGATTGAATTACTATCTCCTTTAAAAACAATAGATCCGGGGAAATCTGCTGAATTCTCATATAGCATATCTATGTGTACTGTCCCGAAGGGAAAAGGGGTGAGAGAGGTGCATAGTTGGGGCGTTATATCCGAACATTTAAATGTCACAGTATCTGAGGGGCATATTGTTTTATCCGGATTTTACGGTTTCTTTTTGGAAGGTTATCTCTCAATTGAATCCGATGGAGAAGAGCTTATTAAACAGAGAGTCTCTCCAAATTACTGTTGTGAAATTGAGTATTGTTGCGAAAGTAAAAAAAACAGAAAATATTCGGCAATATTTTACGATTTAAATCATAAAATAGTCGACTGTATAGAAAATATAAATATTTAGAATCAAATGAATATAAAAGATATTAAATCGGCAAAACCTAGGGCAGGACTGTTGCTTATTGCCTCACCCAGGTTTGAAAAAATTGGGGAGGAGCTTCCTCAGGGTTCATATGATAAACGCAAAAGAGAGTGCGTTGACATAATAGTTACTTCTCTTGAGGGAGAACTCAGCTTGGTTAATCCAGGAATAGTTTACACCAGGGAAGATCTTGAGAGAGCATCTCAACTGTTCATCTCGGAGAGAGTGGATTGTGTTGTTGCAGAATTTCTCTCTTGGTCGGAGGATTTTGCCTGGGTTAGATTTCTCAGGGATTTTAAAGATACTCCTGTAATCTTTGTTAATACGGTCAAAGATAAGGTAGACTTTACTACAACTACCGATGAAAACGATTTTGTTGAGTTTCTGAGCGCAGGCACTCTTGTAGGCACACTTGAGGCAGCGGGATCGGTTAAAAGAGTTGAAAGAGATAATCTTGTAACGATTGTAGGAAGCAGAGAGGAGAACAGACCCAAAATAGTAGCTTTTGCCAAAGCTTCAAAGGTTAGAACCCTCTTGAGAAAATCGACATTCGGGCTTCTTTCAGGTTATAATGAACTTATGTGGTCAACCTATATGGATCCATATAACTTCTTTACCAAAATAGGTCCGGAGATTCGTTTCCTGTCATACTCCTCATTTGCGGAAGAGATTGAGAGTACATCTGATGCAGATACAAAGGAGTATCTGGACGAAATAAGAAAAATATACAAAGTGGAAGATGGGATCGATGAGGAGAAGTTTATAGCCTCTGTAAGAGCCTCTTTGGCTCTCGCCCGATTCACTCAAAAAAATGGTATAGATGCCATGGTTTATAATGACGTAGATCCTGCAATGTTTAAGCTTATCGGTTTACGTCCGGGCTTTTACCACTCATCTCTAAATGAAAATATCTCTGTACTTGTTCCCGAGGCCGATCTTGGGGCTGGTACAATCACTTATATACTTAAACTTTTGAGTGGTAAGAATATAAATTTCATTGAGCCTTTCCATATAGAGAGAGAGTACAACACATTTGCCGGGGGCCACGCAGGACCACACGACCATACAGACCCCTTGTACAGAGATAATGTTCAGGTATCCAAAGATGTAAGGTTTGCAAAAACATCCTATAAATATGCTGGAGCTCCGTTCGCCTGGTACAGAATTCCTAAAGGAGAGAAGACTCTGGCCCAGCTTGCAGAGTGTAACGGTAAGTATAAGCTTATCTGCGCCAGGGCAGAATCTCTTGAGGGGGGGCACCTCTTTGCAAGTTACTCACACACAATATTCAGACCATATATTGATGTGACATCATTCTTTAAGCAGATACTCGAGGCGGGGACAACTCAGCATTTCGGTGTAGTAGATGGTGATTACCGTTATGAGCTTGAGATGCTTTCAAAAATAATGGGGTTTGAATTTATTGAAATAAAATAGCATTATGAACAGAATTATAGGATTATTATTAATCTCATTCTTGATTCCGACAATAGTTTTTTCTAAAGGGAAAAAGAGCGGAAATGATAAAGTTTCATCAATAATTGCAGCTACTTATAATGTCAGGGTAGATAATGCCAACGATGCTAAAAAAGGTGACGGTTGGAGAGTAAGATTACCCAAAATAGCAGATGTTATCCGTTTTAACTCTTTCGATATTTTCGGAAGTCAGGAGGTGCACCCTGCTCAACTTGCAGATATGGCAAAAGAGCTTCCTGAGTACTCATATATAGGAAAGGCACACACTCCTGTTTTTTTCAATAAGGAGAGGCTTGAGTGTATGGAATCTGGCGACTTTACCCTCTCTCCCGATGGTAATGATAAGATTCCGGCTTGGGATGCGGCATATGTAAGAAGCTGTACCTGGGGTAAATTTCGCGATAAGATTAGCGGTAAACATTTTTGGTTTTTCAATATACATTTTGACCATAAAGGAGAAAAAGCAAGAGTTGAAAGCGCCAGATTGATGCTTTCTAAAATTACAGAAATATGTAAAGATCCTTCTCTGGCAATATTTACAGGCGATTTCAACTGCAATCAGAACAGCGAACCATACGGAATTATTACCAATTCAGATATTTTTTCGGACTCCTTTAAGCTGACAA
>JAFIHK010000149.1 GCA_017848635.1 Bacteroidales bacterium
GCGATTTCCCCATAAAATGGGGGCTGCAAAGATAAAACTATTTTTTAAAGTGACAAAATACGGGCTATATCATACCACTTTTTATTTATCTCATTATGTCTGCTACACGCCTCTTCAAAAGGGGTATATACTGTCTGACCCTGCATCTGCCCAACCATAACACCGCTTTTACCCGCAAGCAGTGCCTGAACTGCCTCGTGCCCCAGCACACTCGCCAGAACCCTGTCGTTACAAGTAGGAGACCCCCCTCTCTGTATATGCCCAAGTGTAGTTACCCTTGTCTCGTACTTCGGCAGTTTGACTCTTACCTTTTCGGCAATTTCGAATGCACTCCCGGTTTCCAGACCTTCGGAGACTATTACAATCCCGGAGGTTTTATTTTTACGGCGCTCGTTTTCAAGATATTCACAAAGTTTGTCGATGCTTGTAGGGATCTCCGGAATAAGGGTTGCCTCGGCACCGCTGGCAATTGATGTGCTCAGGGCAATAAATCCGGCATCCCTTCCCATCACCTCCACGAAAAATACGATGTTGTGTGAGTCGGCAGTGTCTCTGAGTTTATCTACAGCCTGAACGGCAGTATTGATTGCCGTATCGTAACCAATTGTAAAATCGGTTCCGTAAATATCGTTATCAATCGTACCGGGTATCCCTACGACAGGAAGTCCGAACTCTTTGAATAACATATTTGCACCTCTGAAAGAACCGTCACCCCCAATCACGACAAGAGCATCTATGCACGACTCTCTCATATTCTCATAAGCTTTGGCTCTCACCTCCTTATGTTTGAATTCGGGGCAGCGGGACGATTTTAAAATTGTTCCGCCCTGGGAGATAATCTTAGATACTGAGTGTGACTGCATACCCATAAACTGCTTCTCAATAAGGCCTGTATAGCCTCTCATTATACCTACCACCTCAAGTTTGTTATAGATCGCCGAACGAACTACTGCTCTGATGGCTGCATTCATACCGGGTGAATCTCCTCCCGATGTCAATACTCCGATTCTTTTGATTGTCCTGTTTGTTGCCATACCTTATGATAATTAGACGGCGCAAAATTACTCTTTTTTATTATTCTTCAAATTTATACTTTTGCGACATGAAGATTGGAAATATAGAGTTGGGAGAGAAGCCTCTGTTTCTGGCGCCTATGGAGGATGTCACCGACCCCTCGTTCAGGTTTATATGCAAGGAGTTCGGGGCAGATGTTGTGTATACCGAGTTTGTCTCTTCCGACGGACTCATCAGGAGTGCAGGGAAGAGTGTAGCGAAACTTGCCGTGTCCGATTTTGAGAGACCGGTTGGTATACAGATATATGGTCACATTCCGGAGGCTATGGTAGAGGCTGCCAAGATTGCGGAAGCTGCCCGTCCCGATTTGATTGATATTAATTTCGGATGTCCGGTTAACAAGATAGCCGGAAGGGGGGCCGGATCGGGGATGATGCGCTATCCCGACAAGATGGTAGAGATCACAAAAATGGTTGTAGATGCAGTAAAGCTTCCCGTAACTGTAAAAACCAGACTGGGTTGGGATGAAAATTCAAAAATCATTGTAGATTTGTCGGAGAAATTGCAGGATACGGGTATATCTGCCCTTACGGTACATGGCAGAACCCGCTCTCAGTTATATAAAGGTGAGGCAGACTGGACTCTGATAGGAGAGATTAAAAAGAATCCTCGCATCAAAATACCAATAATAGGTAATGGTGATATTGTCTCCGCAAGGGGAGCGGCAGATGCCTTTGATCGTTACGGGGTTGACGGGGTTATGATTGGAAGGGCTACATATGGCCGGCCATGGATATTTAAGGAGATTCGGTATTTTCTGGAGAATGGTGTGGAGATGCCGCCCTTCTCTCTGAAAGAGAAGTGCGATCTTGCAAAAAGGCATTTGATAAAATCGGTAGAGGTGAAGGGGGATAGAGTGGGAGTGCTTGAGATGCGTCGTCACCTCTCAAACTATTTTAAGGCTCTTCCCGATTTTAAGGAGATACGGCTTAAGCTCGTTACCGAGAACAGTGTTGCAGAGATTCTCAGAACCATAGATATGGTCTGGGAAAAATATAAAGATTTAAACTGATATGATTAGAAACTTCATCAACAAGATTCTGCTATTTCCCTATTACTTTGCCCTATCTTTCAGGCACTTTCTATATGATAGCAGAATATTGAAGTCTTGCCGGCCCGACATTCCCGTAATATCTCTAGGAAATATTACCGCAGGGGGAACCGGAAAAACACCACACACTGAGTATCTTATAAGAAACCTATCTCCCGGGTTCAGGGTGGCTGTCCTCTCAAGAGGTTATGGCCGTAAATCGAGAGGATTTCGTTTTGTTCAGACAGGAGATACTCCTCTTGTTTGCGGAGACGAGCCACTGCAGATTAAACGTAAATTTCCGGAAATAACGGTTGCTGTTGATGAAAAGAGAAAAAGAGGGATAGATATGCTTCTCTCACTGCTTCCGGAGGAGCGACCGCAGATAATTATTCTTGATGACGGATTTCAGCACAGGTCTATCACCCCGACCATTAATATTGTACTGATAGATTACAATCGTCCCGTATCGGGTGACAGGCTAATACCCTTCGGCCGATTGAGGGATCTGCCATCGCGCTTAAAAAAGGCAGATTCGGTTATTATAACAAAGTGCCCGGGAGAACCGGACGAGGAGGAGCAGATTTCATTGAGAAAGAGAGAGGGTATTCTTGATAAACAGAGTCTCTTCTTTTCAATGATTGACTACTCCGATCCTCAACCCTTGTTTAAGGGAGCCGACAAAAGATACGCCTACTCCAGATTTGCGATTGTGGTTACCTCAGTGGCCAATCCCGTACCTTTATATTATTATATAAGAAATTCGGGGAAAATTATTAATGCCAGATTATCTTTTCCCGATCATCACAACTTTAGCAGATCCGATATAAACAGGATTAACAGATGGGCCTCGGAGTTCCCGAAATGCGGTATATACACCACCGAAAAGGATGCTCAGAGATTGTCCGTAATGGATAAATTATCGGATGATGTTAAAAAGAGATTGTTTTATGTTCCTATCTGTGTGAAAGTGTTAGAAGAGGAGGGGGCAGAATCATTTATCAATCAGATTAAAACCAAATTGGGCTAAAGGTTTGAGCTACTTATATTTTGTTAATTAAAACAGGCGATTTTCAAGATTTCATTTGGAATATCTCTTTTTTTATTACTTTTGCATATAGTGCCCGGTGGCATTTTTTGAACTTAAACCCACTTAACAACTAAATACAAATACCCACTTTAACTAATAATATTAACCTAAAAATTTTAACTCATGCATGTTTCAAAAAATGGAAACCGGATTGCACGTAAAGTGCTTTCGGTTTTAGCCCTCCTGTTCATTACAGGAACTATGTGGGCTCAGAACATCAAGGTTACTGGTGTGATAGTGGACGATAAGGGTGAGCCTATAGTAGGCGCAAGCATCCTCGTTCAGGGAACCAGAACCGGCGGAGCTGCCGACCTTGATGGAAAATTTACCTTGACCATTCCGGGAAATGCTGTTCTTGAGGTATCTGCAATTGGTTACGAAAAGCAGGTAATTCAATTGAGAAACAGAACTTCTCTTAAGATCGTTCTTAGGGAAGATGCTGTTACACTTCAGGAAGCAGTAGTAGTAGGGGAATTCGGGGTAAAGAGAGCTGCCCGTGCTGTCGGTGGTGCTGTTCAAAGCGTTAGAGGCGCAGAAATCGCAGAATCAGGACGTACAGACTTCGTTCAAGCTCTTCAGGGCCGTGTTGCAGGTCTTACAGTTACCAGCTCAAGCGGAACCCCAGGTTCTTCGAGCTCTGTAATTATCCGCGGTGCGACTTCAATTTCGGGTAATAACCAACCACTCTATGTAATCGACGGTATTCCGATGAACAACTCAACATTCAACCCTGTAGGTAGCCTTGCTTACAAGACAGGTGGCAGTGAAGTTGTATCCGACCGTAACCTCGATTTCTCAAACAGAGGATCCGACCTCAACCCTGAGGATATCGAGAGTATGACAGTTCTAAAGGGTGCTGCAGCTGCCGCTCTTTATGGCAGTGATGCATCTAACGGTGCTATCATCATTACTACCAAGAAGGGTAGAACAGGCAGGGGTGTTGTGACTTACGGTAACTATTTCCGTTTTGACAACGCATACAGATATCCCGAAATGCAAACCAAGTATGATAACGGTAACTATGGCGCTACCAGTTACTACTACTATGCAAGATACGGTGCCGAGTATCCTTCGGGAACCAAACTTTATGACAACATGAAGAATATGTTCCAGACAGGTGTAACTCAGAAACATAGTGTATCGTTTGAGTCAGGTAACGAAAGTATGACAATTCGTGCCGGTGCAAGTACTCAAAAACAGACAGGGGTTGTGCCTACATCTGACTATACTCGTGATAACATCACTCTCGCCGGAACTGCGAAACTCTCTAAATGGATGAATATTGAGGCATCTATGCAGTATGCTTCCACAACTAATACCAAAGTGTCTAAGGGTTCTGGCGGTGTACTTGACCGTACAATGCGCTGGCCACTTACCGACGACATGAGAGTTTATGCTAAAGGTGACGGAACTATCAGATATCCTAACAGATATGTGGATGTTGACGTACTTAATCCTTATTATGAACTTTACAAGAACAAAAACTACGATGAAGGTAGAAGAATGATCTCTAACATGACTGTTAATATCACTCCTATCAAAGACCTCCTTCTTCGTGCTCAGGCAGGTTGGGACTACAGTACAACTAATGTTCAGATTGTTATCCACCCTCAGTGGTCATCATCTGCAACAGGTACAGGTTCTTACGACGAATCAAGAGTTCTTCAGTCGAACCCTACACTAAATTTTATCGCAACATACAAGAAAGAGATTGGTAAGTTCACTGCTAATGCTCAGGTTGGTTACCACCAAATGGAGCAAGACAGCAAGACTCTCTCGGTTCACGGTGAGAAATTCCTTGTAGCCGACTTCCAGTCAATCAACAACTGCGACATTTTGTCAATCTATACTAAAACCGTTAACTCTACCCGTCGTCTTCAAGCTGTTTCGGGATCGATGGAGTTCGGTTACAACAATATCGCTTTCTTGACATTCCGTGCTCGTAATGACTGGTCTTCAACTCTTCCTACAAATAATAATACTTATTTCTATCCTGGAGTTGAGGGTTCAATCATTCTTAGCGACCTTCCTTTCCTTAAGCCGTATTCAGACATTTTAAGCTATGTAAAACTAAGAGGTTCTTGGGCAAAAGTGGGTAAAGATGCTCCTCCTCTCTCAATTTACCCTGCACTTGAATCAACATCATCTACAGCAGGTGGTTACAGATATGGCTATACAGGTCCTAACGTAAATCTTAGACCAGAAATGAACACCTCTTGGGAGGTTGGTCTTGAGGGTCGTCTCCTTCGCAACAGAATTAACTTCGACGTTGCTTACTATAACACAGAATCTGCCGATCAGATCATTACCGGTTTCCGTCTTAGCTACGGTACAGGTTTCGTACTTAACAACATGAACGTTGGTACATTCAAAACCGATGGTGTTGAGCTGGTTGTTAACGGTGATATCATCAAGACTCGTGACTGGCTCCTGAATGTAGGTGTTAACATGAGTAAAAACTGGAGTAAAGTTACTTTCCTTCCTGAAAACGTAACTGAGTACTACAATGCTTATACTTGGGTTTCTGGTAATATACGTAACGGTATCAAAGTTGGTTACCCTATCACATCTATCACCGGTCTCGATTTCCAAAAGAACGATAAAGGACAGGTTCTGATTGATCCATCTACAGGTCTTCCGCTTGTAAACAGCACTTGGTCAGTAATCGGAAACCGCGAGCCAAAACTCAAATTCGGTTTCACCGGTCAGGTTAAATATAAAGGTCTTTCACTTTCGGCTCTCCTCGACGGTCGTATCGGTGCTACAGTTGTTAACGGAACAAAACGTTATATGATGCAGTACGGTTACAGCTGGGAATCAGTTGAAATGAGAGAGAGAGGTCCTGTAGTATTCAACGGAGTACTTAAGGATGGATATGAGAATACAACTACACCTACTACAAACTCGATTTCGGTTAAATACGGTGATCTTGCAACCGGCTACTCAGGTGGCGATGCAAGCTGGGTTGAGAAAAATATCAATTATATCAAACTTGCCGAACTTCGTTTGACTTATAATCTTAACAGAAAGTGGCTGGAGAAAGCTACTAAGGGTCTTGTTTCATCGGCTAACGTATTTGCAGCCGGTAGTGACCTGTTTGTTCTTACAAACTACTCTGGTATTGATGTCGTAGGTAACTCTAACTCTGCATCTCTCGGAGGAACCGGTGGTGTTGGTTTCGATATGTTCGCCATTGCCGCTCCTAGGGGAATATCATTTGGTTTAAATGTTACATTTTAATTGATTACGACAATGAGAAAAATACTAATATCATTAAGTATAGTTTTGGCGATGTTCAGCACAACCTCGTGCTCGGACTGGCTGGACGTAAATAAAAACGTTGACTCACCGGACTGGGTTGCTCCTATCTTGAGACTTGCTCCTATCATCTCATCTTATGAGGGTATAGCTTACGACCTCAGAGGACTTGCTCCAATGGTTCAATTCTGGGGAGGTTCGGGAACTTATGCCGGAACTTACGGTGCTTCTCACTACTATGCAGCAGGTAGCGACGCAATGGGTGAACACTGGAGAATGGTTTACTGGCTTCAGGGCCAAAATCTTGAAGATCTTATTAACGATGCCCGCACAAGAGGTGAGTATAAACTTGCCGGTATAGGTCTTGCTATCAAGGCTTACTCTTGGCACAAACTTGCATCTCTGCACGGAGATATCATCGTTAAAGATGCTTTTGTTCCAGGAAAGCTTTCACACAACTACGACAACCAGGAGTATGCATTCCAGATGGTTCGTCAGTGGGCTCGTGAAGCAATTACAGAACTTTCAAAGACAGATAACTCTGTATATCCATCTACTTTAGCAACATATGACCTGGTTTACCAAGGTGATGCTACTAAATGGAAAAAATTTGCTTACGCTGTTTTAGCAAGAAACTATATTGCAATTTCCGGTAAAAATGCCAAATACCTCGACTCAGCTATTGATGCAGCTAACAACTCTTTCTCTAGCTACGCCGACGATGCAAATATGCGTTTCGATGCTACAGGAGTTTCATCTAACTCTAACTTCTTCGGAGTTTTGAGAGCAAACCTTACAGGTCTTGTTTATTCACAATCGGACTGGATGGTTCAGATGATGACCGGTAAACTTCCTAAATTCAATACTGAGGGAGCTCAGGAGGGTTATCTTGAAAACCAACCTATCACTGACTCACTTACACTTGATCCACGTACAATTTGCTACTTCGGAACCAAGGATACAATGCCGGCTCTTCAGTCAAGCATCAATGTAAATACATTTAAATTTGTAGGTACAAGACCTGGCTATACTCCTGGAGTGAACCTCTTCGGTCTCTCTGTTGCCGCAACTGCTACCAACTCTGGTACAGGCAGATGGCTATACAGAGACAATGCACCTTGGCCTCTTACCTGCTATGCCGAAGTTCAGTTTATCAAAGCTGAGGCTCAGTTCCGCAAAGGTCTCAAAACCGACGCTTTTGAGTCATTCAAGAATGGTGTTGCAGGAAGTATGCAGTTTGTTAAGAGATTGATCGTTCCCGGAACAGTTGTTAAGAACACATCAAATGTTCAGACTTCTGTTATTGGTGACAAAATCACTGCAGCTACATTCCAGACATTTGCAGATTCTTATCTTGCAAGTCCTTATGTGAACGGTTTAGGTTCAAACAACCTTACACTTGCTCACATTATGATGCAGAAACATATTGCAAACTACCCTTGGAATACCGATGCTTGGAACGATCTACGCCGTTACCACTATGACCTTAAGGTTGGTGCACGCGGAGTTCCGGAAGCTAATATCTCTTGGAACGAAAGTGCAAGAAGAGTATATCACAAAGATGAATCTGATGTAACCAGAGTTTACAAAGGATTCTATCTGCCGGCTGCCGACGTAATTACAAGAAGATCGGGATTTGCAACTCAAAACCTCGGTTCTCCTTGCTACAGACTAAGACCTCGTTACAACTCCGAGTACATGTGGAACCTCAAATCGCTTAAAGCACTCACTCCAATTTCGGGTGATGCCGATAACTATGGTACATCTATGGTTTGGTTCTGCTTGCCTGCCTCAAATTAATAATACAGAAATTTAAATGAATTTTATAATGAAAAAGATATTAACACTGATTCCTGTATTGGGCATGTTCTTCGTTGCTTCCTGCAATGAGCATGAGTTGGATTACTATACAACTCCTGTTAATACAGAGACCCAGGCTCAGATCCGTCTCTCTTACGATGTTGGAGTTGTTACCACAGGTGCACCTAACATTACAAGATTGAGCTATAACAACCAGATGGTTTCTGAAGTATCTACTGCAATTGGAAGTATCTTCCCTAACAGTGCTGCCAAATATCACGTTGTGCCTGTCGGCCAGCTTCAGATCAACACCTACACAGGTGCTACCAAAGATGTGGCTCACTACTCTTCTACTATCAATATTGAAAAGGGAAGATGGACTGCATTTGTACACAATCTTAACACTGCCCCTCTGATGGTTCAGACTCCTGACGAGTTCCCTCAGTATGACCCTTGGGCAGATACAGCTTGTTCAATTCAGTTTGTAAACCTATTCTACGGTACTGACGGTGCAACCGGTTACGGAACCCTTACACTTAAAGCCAGAAGAGGTTCAGGTACTACAGCAAGCCCATATGTATACACTACTATTGGTACAGCTGCTTTTGGACAGTACACCGATTATATTAAGTTCAATCTTATAAAATCTGGTACTGTTTGGAGTGGAACTGAGACCGGTATTGCTTTCGTTCTTTACAACGAACTTGGCAATCTGGTAACTACCTTCACAACAGCCAATGCATCTACTACCTATGCTGCTACAGGCTACTCACTTACCAAAGGAAGAAATTATATCATCCACTTAAATGGTAAAATGGGTACAAACTATGCCACTACATCATTCAGGCTTGGTGCAATCACCTTGAACTAGTAATATATTATTTAAAATTCCCCCGTTCTTAAACGGGGGAGTTTTTTATACCATTGATTATACTATGAAAAGATTTATTTTATCTGCACTTGTACTTACACTTGCGGTTACCGTATCTTACGGACAAAAGACAAAAGCCGAAAAGGAGGCATTCGCCTCTGCGCTCTATGAAAAAGCTGTGGCTGCAATAACCGCCAAAGATTTTGTTATTATTCCCGATCAGTATCAGAAAGCCGACGGAACAACCGAAAACAGTAACGATGATTTCGCTTTTATCTCATATGAGAACGGAGTTGTTTATCTGCAGGGATCTATTGTTGCCGGAAATAACTATACAAACAGAACTTCGGTGAGCGATTTTAAACAGGAGACCGATAAAAAGGGAAACACCAAAGTCACTATGAAGGTCACCGGTTCTGCAATTACTGCCAAGGTCGAGATATCTGTAAAAAAAGGTGGAAATTATGCCGATGTTATAATTACTCCTACTTCGGGTAGTCAAAAAGTTTTCTCAGGTGAACTTCTTCCAAGAGGTGAATCTAAATATCGCAAGAGACCAAACGAAGTTTAGTAAATACTAAATATCAAATATTTGTTAAGATTTGAACAATTCCGGCTCTCCGGGATTGTTTTTTTTTGTTTTATGGAAATATATTTCTCTTTCGAGTAATACCTCATATTTTTTTTTATTAAATTTGAAAACCTACTAGCTATAATAAATTTTAACCTAAATTTTAAACTAATGCATGTTTTAAAAAATGTTGATCGGGCAGTGATGAGATTGCTGTCGGTTATGTCCATCCTGTTACTTCTTACAGGAAGTGCTTGGGCGCAAAACATCAAAGTTACCGGGAAGGTTACCGACAAGAGTAATCTGCCCATTCCGGGAGTATCGGTGACTGTTGAAGGGGTCCGCGGCGGAACAGCTACAGACGCTAACGGAGCCTATACGTTGAATGTTCCTGCTAATGGTCTTATGGTATTTTCGGCCATCGGTATGGAGACTGTTAAAGTGCAGGTAAATAACAGAGCAGTCGTAAATGTTACGATGTCGGAATCGGCTATTCTCCTTGAGGATGTCGTGGTTACTGCGCTTGGTATTAAAAAGGAGAGGAAGGCTCTCGGATATGCCGTTCAGGATCTTAAATCGGAGGAGATTCTTAAGAATAAGCAGCCGAATATTATTAACTCTCTTGCGGGTAAAGTTGCTGGGGTTAACATCACTCAGTCGAGTGGTGCCGCCGGTTCTGGAGCAACAATAATTGTTCGTGGCGGTAACTCTGCAAGTGAATCGAGAGATAACCAGCCTCTATTTGTTGTTGACGGAATTATCTATGATAACTCAACCGTTAACTCGGGGAACTCCGGAACTGACGGTGTTACAAAAACTGCAACATCTTTCGGTAACCGTGTAATGGATATTAACCCCGATGATATTGAGAATATGTCCATACTTAAAGGTGCTGCCGCCGCCGCTCTTTACGGTTCACGTGCTGCCGACGGTGTGGTTGTTATTACTACAAAAAAGGGGAAAGAGGGTGAATTAAAGATTAACTTCAACTCTAAATACACCTATTCTGTTGCCAGCAGCCTTCCGGACCTACAGGGTGTTTACGGACGCGGTACATATAATCAGGCCGGAGCTTTCAGCGATTACACCACTCAATCGTGGGGTATGCCTATTACAGGTACTGTTTACGATAACGTAGGCAATTTCTTTAAAGGCGGAAATGTTTTTGATAATAGCTTAAGTGTATCGGGTGGCGATAAAAACGGTTCGTTCTATCTTTCTGCCTCAAATTTTGATCAGACCGGTATAGTTCCTAAGACAGCATTCGAAAAAACAACCGTCAGGTTTAATGCGGAACAGAAGTATAAAAAACTGACCGTAGGGGCCAATGTATCTTACACTATTTCTAAGACTCACAAAACCCTTACATCTGCCGGTCTATACAATGGTGGTGGTAACGGTACTATGACCGCTCTTTACGGCTGGTCAAGAAGTGATGATATGTCTCACTATCTCAATGAGGATGGTACAAAATACAGAATGTTCGAAGGTCTTCAGGAGATGGCTTCAGATGTTGAAAATCCATACTGGATTATCAATAAGAATAAACTTACCGACGACAACAAACGTATGACAGGTTCGGTAAATGCCTCACTCGATGTTACAAAATGGTTCAATGTATTGTATAGAGTAGGTTACGATACATATAAGAGTGGAGCCTATACATATATTGCGCCGGGCGGTGCTGTTCTTGAGAAGTACCAGAAGGGTCGTCTCAGCAGGAGTGGCAATGATTATGAGTTTGTTACATCAAACCTTATGCTCAACTTCAATAAGACAATTAATGACTTCGACCTCAATTTATTGCTGGGTCAAACAATAGAGATGACCAAACGCTTCAATACATCGGTATGGGGCTATGAATTCAACTCTGAGGGAACTATAAGCTTCGCAAACATTATCGACCAGAATATACTCTCAACCGAGAGAACTACAAGAAAAAGAATGATCGGGGCTTTCGGAGAGTTCAGGGCATCATATAAAAACATAGCCTACATGACTGTTACAGGAAGAAATGACTGGTCGTCTACTCTCCCTATAGAAAACAGATCTTACTTCTATCCGTCAGTGTCTGGTAGTTTGGTATTTTCTGAGCTGATCCCTAAAAACAATATCCTCTCTTTTGGAAAGGTTCGTGCATCCTGGGCTCAGGTTGGTAAGGACGCCGATCCATATTCAACAAATACATATCTATGGCCTGCACAGGTTGTATCTTCAGGATATAAAGGAGCCGGCAATAGCTGGACCGGAGGTAGCCCTAATTTGAAGCCTGAAATTCAAACATCATATGAGTTGGGAACTGAACTGAAATTCCTCAAAGGTCGTCTGGGCCTCGATTTCACATACTATCACAGTACAACAAAAAATCAGCTTGCCAGTCCTCGTCTTGCTCAATCGACAGGTTACATATTCCTTACTCTGAACAGTGGTTCGGTTACAAATAAGGGAGTTGAAATTTCGATTAATGCGATTCCAATTGAGAAGAAGGATTTCAAATGGGATGTTACTCTCAACCTTTCAAGAAATGAGGGAACTCTTGGTAACTTCCTCAAAGGTGTAGGTATTTTCTATGTTACCGATGTTCAGGTAGGGGGAGTTAAGGCTGCTTCAATCCCTAACGGCGGTTACTTTCTTGGTATGACAGGTGACTACTGGCTGAGAGAGAAGGATACCGAAGGGAAAGAGATTAAAAACGGAAGATATCAGATCGATCCTACCACAGGTCAGTATAAACCTTCGGGTGTAACTACAAATATCGTTGGTAACCGTGAGCCTAAGTTGATTGGTGGCTTGAATAACAGCTTTACATATAAGAATATGAACCTCTCATTCCTGCTCGATTTAAGACTCGGCGGCGATATTTATAACGGAACAGAATATAATCTTATTCAGAGTGGATTGAGCAAGAAGACTCTTGCAAGACAATCGGTTACTCTTAAAGGCGTATTGTCTACAACCGGTGAAGAGGTTACTTACAACTACCAATCTGGCCAAACATATATGATCAATAATGCATCTTATTCAGGTGATTATATGATTCAACAATATTGGAAGAATTATAGCGGCAATGCATACAACCTTATAACCAGTACAAACTGGATTAGGTTGAGATCTCTCTCATTTACTTATGACTTTACTTCACTGGTTTCTAAAACCAAGTTTATCAAAGGCTTATCAGCGTCGTTTACCGGCTCTAACCTCTTCCTTATAACTAACTATAAGGGGATGGA
>JAFIHK010000150.1 GCA_017848635.1 Bacteroidales bacterium
GATATCTCAACCAGATCGGGATATCCGGGTGATACGTTGATCTCCCATTTGTAGGAAACTTTTGACTGATCCACACCCGAACCTATTTTTACAACCGGCTCGAGGGTAAGATTCTCCAGATATTCAACCCTCAATATATCGGGAATGGATTGACTCTCTATCTCAATAGCATCGAACTTAACGGTATCTAACGACGACTTATCGTTATAACACCCTGTCAGAAAAGAAGATGCCACAAACAGAATTATAGATTTTATAATATTTCTTTTCATAATCTCTTTTTTTGAATTACGGAATATAAACTGC
Source organism: Bacteroidales bacterium (assembly GCA_017848635.1). Lineage (GTDB taxonomy): Bacteria > Bacteroidota > Bacteroidia > Bacteroidales > UBA932 > JAFIHK01. The sequence goes on from JAFIHK010000150.1 coordinate 307, forward strand.
ACCAGTAACCCTGGCCTGAATATCCTTGCCATTATCGGTACCTGCATTGTGTTTTAGCCTTACACCACCGTGCGATGCAGCATAATTATCCAGATACGTCTTTAGCTTTTGTGCATAGAGATCTGTATAATATACACCGAACATTGCACTGGTTCCTGTTGAAGGATCGGCAACACCGCTTGTGTAAGTCGGCCAATATCCTATAGGCCAGCCGAGAGCATCCAAAATAGCCTTATGCGCATTAGGGCTGTAATATACTGCCGAAGTGCTGGTCTTTGTCAATGGAGTGAGTACGATACAGTTGTATGTTCTAATGTAACTTGACGATGACGGGAACATTGCCAACATATTGCTCCAGGTAAGAACACCTTTACTATATTCATTCGATCCAACCTTTAAGTCGGGAGAGTTCAACAGTTTTATCGAAACCTTCACCGATGAGGTGTTGAGAGCCGGATCCCTCTTCAATACGAACCTGATTCGTCCGTAGAATTTACCTGCTGGAATCACCGCTTCTGAAATCTCATACTGTGTAGGCAAAGCTGTTGTGGATTCACTTATTATCTCATAAGAGACCACCCTGTCTCTGCTCAATGTATCTCCGGATACCTTTACCGGGAAATCCACTACATATGTTTCCTGCGATAGAGGAACATTCAGAAAGGATTCGTTCACATAGTATGTCTTCTCTTCGGAGTTATAACCTTTATAGGTAGCTGCATCTCCCATACCCGGGAACACTACCCCGCTATCTTCAACATCGAAGAGCATTATCTCATCTTTACCGCACGATAAAGTGCCGGCAAGAGCGAGTATTATAGCTGATATTTTGATTATACTTTTCATATTTTCTCAGTTTAATTTATTGGGTTCTTCCCATTTGAATTTCTGCATCCGGATATGGCAGCACATATATTGCATCATTTGCTGTCTGGTTGTAGCCAGGAATTGTAGATGACCCTAGTCTCTTATATAGGAAGAACATCTGCCCTTCACAGTAAAACTCCTTACTGTACTCCTTAATTATCTCGTTCATCAAAGAGGCGGCATCGAGGTTCTGAAGTTCTGTGGTAATACCTCTGTGCGATCTCACTTGGTTTAACACCTGTGTTGCCCCTGCTATATCAGGAGTAGTCTGTTTCAACATACACTCTGCAGCAATATAATATGCCTCAGGAATTCTGAGAATAGAAATGTAATCGGATGTAGTTGAATTGCCTGACGATGTTCCGTAATATTTCAAAGGGGTGTATGAATTTTTCCCGTTTACTACCATTGTATTCATCATAAATTGTTTTGTAAAACGGTAATCGGTTCCACCTACTGTTGATACTTCATATATCTGTTCGGCTCTATCTCCGGTTACATATTGTGCATTATAATCTGTTGAAAGAATAGAGATTTTAAAGTACTCTGAGGTTGAGAGAATTAAATTCTGAGTATTCAGAGACATCAAGTGCTCCGATTTCATATTTATATCGTCTGTAATACTCTCTGAAGTTGCCCATTTTACAAGGCCTTTGCTTTCGGCATTATCGACCACCCTCTTTGAGAGAGAGAGTGCTTTATCTATACTTGCCCTGCTCCCTTCCCAGAGGTATACTCTTGCAAGAAGCAGTGATGTGGCATAATAGTTAAACCTGTGTTGACGATTATTATAAAATCCGTCGGAATTTGCCTCAGCATAATATGAATCAGGTTTTGATTTTGTAACAGGATCGATCTCCAGCAGCGTAATTGCATCTTCGAGATCTTTCTCCATAAGAGCAAGCGTCTGACTATAATTGAGTTGCGATGTAAGATTTTTTCCAAGTACTGTTACATAAGGAATTGTGCTCTTCTGCTGCACATCGAGCCTGGCAGATAGATTTCCATAGCCGTAGATCTTCATAAGATCGAAGTGCATACATGCTCTTATTGCAAGGAGCTCTCCCTTTATCAACCTGTAGTTGACATCGTCAAACATACTCTTTCTCATCTCAATGAATTTGAGTGCGTTGTTAACATTGGCAATCACCTCGTAAGCATTAATCCAGATACCATTGATATATTTTATGGCATTCGATGATTTATAATTATAAGATGCTATTCCTGAGTCATTTGTAGATATCGGAAAGAGTGGAGCAAACTGCCCTCCCATCAATTCAAAAACAGACCAAGATAGAGTTCTGCCGTAAAGATACTGATCGGTCATTCCGATATAGCATCCGATTAGCGCCTGCTGGAATCCCTCCACAGTCTCAAACTGCGCATCTTCCGGAATTTGAGAAGGGGGTGTAACATCCAGCCATTTGCTGCAAGATGAAAATATTGCGATTGCAGCTAAAATAACTATTATATTTTTAATCTTTTTCATATTGCATCATTTAGAATGTAACCGACAATGAACCCGAAATTGTTCTTGCAAAAGGATAGCTAAGTCCCCTTTCGGCCTCAATTGAGGATAGAGTAAATATTTCATTCATATACAAAGAGAACTTCATTCTTTGAACTTTCAGTCTGTTTGTAAATTGTTTAGGAAGATCGTAGTAGATCGAGGCTGAACCAAGTGTCAGCTCGTTTCTGTCCTGAACAAACCTGCTGGTTGCTCTGGTTAGCTCTTGCCTTGATGTATTATCATCGGCAGTAGTGAATGTCCCCAATCTTTTGAATCTGGCATTCTGCCCTACAGCTGTCCATCTGCCCAGAAGACCTCGTTTATCTACATTGTAGGCAACATTTATATTCTCTACTCTGTCTACCAGTGTTGAGTTATACATCTGCCCACCGAACAGGTAACGGAATGTTGAGCTGAATCCGAACCCTTTGTATTCGGCATTAAAACCGAA
>JAFIHK010000151.1 GCA_017848635.1 Bacteroidales bacterium
GTATTGTTTTAAGGAGCTCATCGTACAGCTCTTTGTACTTTCCTGTAATCATTTGAGTAAATTATCGAGGGTTTTGTGATTTATATCTTTAGCTTCAATGGTTTTATCTCTTCCAAGCAGATATATTGCCGGAACAGATGATATATCATATTTGTCGTAAATAGCAGCATCTCCTTCGCGGTCGTAATATATGCCTATGCGAAGATTCTTCTCTTTCACAAATGAGATAAGAGCTTTGGTATTACTTCCTGTATAAACAGCTATAGGAGTTACTCCCTTTTTAATGTAGTAATCGTATCTGTCCGAAAATTGTTTCAGCTCTTCTGCGCAGATGGGGCATGCAATATCAAAGAATATCAGGATACTCTTTTCACTTTTAATTTTAGAGAGTCTCATCTTTTTCCCGGTAAGTGATCTCAGAGTAAGATCGGTAGCCCTCTCTCCAACCTGATTAATCTGAGCCAGTCGTATACTTTTCTCTGTTTTTGCAACAAATGTGCTATCCCATAATTGGGGTTTATTCACAATATAGTCCTTTGCCATCTTTATGGAGGCTCTCTGCATCTTTGCATCTGCTGAGTATTTCAGATACAGATATAGCTCGTTGAATAGGGCTCTGAAAAGCTCTTTCTCACCCTTTGACCTTTCGTATAGTGCCGAAAACGCAGAATCTATGCTCTCCGGATTGTCGAAGTTTACTCCATTAAGATAGTTATGGATAAACATCATTAACCTTGCCCGCTGTTCAATATCACCGTTAATGAGTGTGTTAAGAAGGTCTGAAAGTGATTCTGTATTCAAACCTCTTCCGACAATTGTTCCGCTTCTATCCAACAGAAATAGCTTAGGTGTTCCGGTCACTCCGTATAGTCTTTGATAGTCACTGGTAAATTCAGGATCTCTGACAAAATACCATTTATGATTTCCAAGTGAATCAGCCGGAAAATTTTTTGAAATATCTGCCAGCCACCTATCCCTGGACTGCTCAACATATACTGCAAAGACAGAGATCTCCGTATCCTCTATTTCTCTTAACACCTTTTTCATTTTTGGAGCTTCGGCCCTGCAGACCGAGCACTCGTCGTCGTAAAAATAGATAAGGGTGTACTCTCCAAGAATATCTCCGAGTGATATAGAGTCTCCTTTGCTGCTCTCCATCCTGAGCGGAGGAGCCTTCATTCCAAGCAGTGTATTTTTATTGAACTCAACATATAGATTGAGGTCGGCAAGCTGCGATTCACTGAAAGCCTTAAGCCGGCCGCTTAAAAAGTATTTTTGTGCCAGATAGATCGCAGAACTCTCCATTCCCATAACGGGGGAGTTATAGAATTTTTCAAATAACAATCGGGCCACATACCTCTTCATCAACGAATCTTTGCTCATCTCTATAAGATAGTCGCTTATAGCATTAAGTGAGTCAGGTACAGGAGTAGTCTGATCGATTATTTGATTTATAAACGAGTTTATCTTAAGTAGATTGGTGTCACGTGCTACCATCTGCTCTTGCGATATAAGGGATACCGGAAGCGCTGTTGCCAGAACCAAAAAAATCAGTAATCTTTTCATAGTTGACTGAAATATATCAGATTATGCTATTTAAATCTACCCCTTCCGGTAAAAATGGTGAGGCATCGCCTCCGTTTTCAATGACATCTCTTACAACAGTTGAAGAGATAAAGGATGAGTCATTTCCTGCAGGAATGAAAATTGTAAGAATCTCGGGAGATATCCTCGCATTGGCCTGGGATATAACGGTTTCCAATTCGAAATCGGTGGTGGTTCTTAATCCTCTGATAATGAATTTTACACCCATTTTTTTGCAGAACTCTACAGTTAATCCGCTGTATGAGGTGATCTCCACACGCTCCATTTTGCCTACAGCCATTTTTATAATTTCAATTCTTTGTTCGACTGAAAAATATCCTCTCTTTTGAGCATTATTGCCTACGGCAATTATAACCTTATCGAAAAGTTTCAGCGCCGATACAAGCACATCCATATGGCCTATAGTGAAAGGATCAAAAGATCCCGGAAATATTGCCGTTTTCATTTTAAAATTCAAAATTACACTCAAAGACGAATTGAGCCGGACCTGTAAGCCATATATCTTCGAATCCGGATTGAACTTTTCTGAATTTCACATTCAGGTGGCCTCCCAGCACATCAACATCAGTAGAATAAGCTCCATTGCGCTCTACTTTTATTATATCGCCTTTGAAGAAATTATTTCTTGATAGTGTTTCAAATGCAAGTACAGATGCAGTAACACCTGTTCCGCATGCAAGAGTTTCAGCTTCCACCCCTCGCTCAAAAGTCCTTACAAAAAGTTTCCCCTTTTCAATTTTTACAAAATTCACATTGGTTCCCTCAGGGAATGAGGAGTGGTGTCTCCAGTATCGCCCCTCTTTATCAACATCTGTATCATCAAAATTGTCTGGAAATATGATCAGATGTGGTGAGCCTGTGTTGATAAACATTTTATTGTCGGGATAGATAGTGACATCGGATACATCCTTCATCTTCAGGCTTACAGTTGTTACTTTACCCTCTCTGTTGAGAATAGAGGCTGAATGCGGACCATCAGTTGCAGAGAACTCAAAGTCGGAAATTCCGCACTTGTCTGCGAATGCAGTTATACATCTGCCTCCGTTACCACACATACTACCCTCAAATCCGTCGGAGTTGAAATATACCATCGAGAAGCTCTTCTCTTCTGATTTGTTGAGCAGCATAAAACCATCCGCTCCAATACCGAATCTGCGGTCGCAAATATGCCGAATCTGGGCCTGGTTGAGAGAAATGCTTCCGTCACGATTGTCGGCAATTACAAAATCGTTGCCTGCTCCGTGATACTTATAGCATTTAATTTTCATCGGAAAAGATATTTTTATCGCTGTAAATGTAAGCTTTTTCGTGATTCAGTAAAAAGAGTTTTTTGTCAACTCCAAGGGCAAAACCTGTAAGTTCATGATTTGCACCAACTACACGGTGACATGGTAATATTATTATAACCGGATTCATTTTGCAGGCTAAACCGACGGCCCTACCGGCATTCTCCGAGTTAACCAGCTTTGCAACCTCTCCGTAACTCTTTACATGACCATATGGAATATTTGCAAGTTCTCTCCATACCCTGTTCTGAAAATCGGTTCCCTGGAACTTGATAGGAAGGTCGAAGCTCTTTCTCTTTTCGTTGAAATATTCATCCAGCTGTCTGACAGTCTCGTGAAGCAGAGGGTTGTCGTCGCCCTTAATTTTTTTGTGTTCAGGAAGCGAATCCACATATGAGACAGATACAAGAGCCTCCTTGTCGCAGACAATCCTGAGATTACCTATTGGACTACTGTAATATGTGGTGTAAAATATGTTCTTATTTATGAATTTTAACTCCTCTACCATAGATTTTGCTACTTTATAAGATGCTCCCTCTCCACCCAATCTCTCTCTTAGTTTTACATAGTCGGAGAGCATTTTTTCACGACGCCTTCCCGAAAAGGTTTTATGAAGCTCCTCAACAATTCTCGATGGAGTACAGTCGTGCTGAATCAATTCCGTAAATGCCTGCTTGTCAAGAATAAGATTGGCAAGGCTGATATATTTAACCTTTACCAACCTTTTTGCAATCTGGTAAGATATCTCACTGCCACCGTAACATACAACCTGTGGTGTGCCTATAATGGCCGCTTCAAGGCTTGCTGTTCCCGAATTGACAACCGCAGAGTGTGCATGCTTTAAGATGGAGTAGGTGTCACCTTTAATCACACTAATTGAAGATCCCTCGAGGTACTTTTCGTAAAAAGATATCTCCATCGATGGAGCCGCAGCCAGAATGAA
>JAFIHK010000152.1 GCA_017848635.1 Bacteroidales bacterium
CCTGTTACTTTCAGACTTCTTGATCCACCTCTCCACGAGTTCGTTCCACAAACTGCCGAAAAGCAGAGAGAACTTGCCGAGGAGTTCGGTATTTCAATTGAAGATATTAAGAAGAGGGGTGAATCTCTTCACGAAGTTAACCCAATGATGGGTCACCGTGGAGTTCGCCTTGGAATTACCTATCCTGAGGTATCTGAGATGCAGTACAAAGCTATCTTTACTGCAACCGCAGAACTTATGAAAGAGGGTTTACAGCCTCAGCCTGAAATAATGATCCCTGTAACAGTAACCGTTAAAGAGCTCGATTTCCAAAAAGTTATATGCGACAAGGTACATGCAGAGGTTGAAGCGGCTTTCGGAATCAAGATCAATTTCCTGTTCGGAACTATGATTGAAATTCCAAGAGCAGCCGTTCTGGCTGACGAAATGGCTAAAACTGCTCAATTCTTCTCATTCGGAACAAACGACCTTACTCAAATGACTTACGGATTCTCTCGCGACGATATCGGAGCATTTATGGGTAATTACCTTGCCAAAAAGGTTCTTCCATTCGATCCGTTCCAGACACTGGATAAGGATTCGGTTGGCAAACTGATTGAAATGGGTATCAAGGGCGGACGCACTACAAATGCCAAACTCAAAGTAGGTATCTGCGGAGAGCATGGTGGAGATCCTGAATCTGTAGAGTTTTGCCATAAAGCCGGAATGAACTATGTTTCATGTTCACCGTTCCGTGTTCCAATCGCAAGACTTGCTGCTGCACAGGCTGCTATCAAAGAGTACAAATAGTATTCGTTAAATAGATAATCATCTGAAGAAGTGGTGGGTTACACACCACTTCTTTTTTAATTATTTTTCTTTAATATTTTTTAACAGTGTTAAACTTTATGGTTTGATATTTGTCATAATATTAACAGAATGAAGATTTATTATTAAAATGAAAAAAATTAGAGTAGTTACAATTATTCTCCTTTGTATTCTGGCTTCAAACAGAGCTGAATCACAAGATCTTCAGGGTCCGGGTAATGGAGTGAGCGGTAAAAAGGAGACTCCTGTATTAAAAGAGATTTCAGGACTTGAAGTTATAAAAACTGTTTATCCCGAAGCGGTAGCTATCGAGAAATCGGGTTCTGTGTGGTTTAAAATCATTGATGCCAAAAGGAATTATATCGGATATGCACTCTCAAGTAAACCATTTTCTGAGGGCATAATCGGGTATCACAATACTACTCCGGTTATCATTATAACCGACAAGAATCAGATAATTAAAAAAGTAGCAATGTTGAGTAACTGGGAATCTACAGGCTATACCAGAAAACTTGAGAGACAGAATTTTTTCAATAACTGGAATGGGCTCACAGTTAAAGAGGCTGCAGCGAAGAAATCTGCATCTGCCGACAGCTATACAGGTGCAACTTACACTGCTAGTGCTGTAGTTAAAAATGTTAACATTGTTCTAAACAAGGCTCTTAAGAGTAAAATTCAATAAGAAACCCACATTAACCCTTACACAATAAAAGGTTAAGCAATATACAAACACCAAACGGGTTTCCGGCCTCCCATAACTGGGAGGCTTTTTTTATATCTTGATAACTACGGAATGATTTTACTTGTATATTTGTGTGTATGAATATCGGAAAGAGAGATCTGTTCTGGAACTACGGCGCAACTGTCGTTAGAATCCTTTCGGGGCTGGTAACAATGAGCCTCATTATAAAGTTGCTGCCAATTGAGGATATTGCACTCTGGGGGCTTTTCTTCAGCCTTGAATCTCTCATTTATCTGCTCGATTTCGGGTTCTACTCTACAATCTCGAGAAATATAACATATATCTTTTCCGGGGCTTCAAAATTAAACAGAGAGGGGTTAGAAGAGGTCAGAGAGGGCTCTGCCTTGAGTTTTCCACTTCTGAAGGGATTACTCAGGACAACCAGGATTGTATATGCATCGGTCTCTTTTCTGATGCTTGCAATTTTTCTCATTGCAGGCACTTTTTACATCAACAGCGTATTGACAGGATATTCCGGAGATGTAACAATGGCAAAGATTGCATGGTACACTTACGGGCTACTTCTCTGCTACAGATTTTTCACTTTCTATTATGATGCCCTGCTCATTGGACGAGGAATGATAAAGCGTTCAAAACAGATCTTTGTTCTTTCACAGGTAACTCACCTTGTAATTGCCAGTTCGCTCTTAGTTTCCGGCTTTGGCCTTATATCTCTGGTTATAGGGCAGATATGCTCTACAATTGTTAACAGAATTCTGGCAAACAGAGCATTTTATGACAGAGAACTTGTAACCGGATTAAAAAAATCATCTGCCGACCCCTGGAGAGAGATACTTGCAACACTATGGCCCACTGTATATAAATCGGGCTTTTCGAGCATAAGTTCAGTTCTCCTGAAAAATATTCTTCCTTTAATTGCCGGGCTATACCTCCCTCTGGCACAATTGGGCAGATACTCAATAAGTAAAACCTTTGTAGACCTCACTTTTACAATGGCTCTTGCCTGGTTTATGACATACTATCCAAAACTTACCAGCGAGAGGTCAAAAGGTAATAACGGAGAGGTCAAAAGACTATATGTAAAGGCCCAGATCGTTGCATTCGTAATTTTCGCCGGGGCAGCGGTGCTTACAATATTTGCCGGGAACGACATCCTTGCCCTTTTGAAAAAAGACCAGAGACTTCTGATTGCCGCACCGCTGCTGCTGCTCTACTTTGCAGGCTCGCTTCTGGAGAGCAACACATATATGTCTATGCAGGTAATTCTGAGCAGAAACAGCGTGCCATATTATAAATCTCAGCTTACGACGGCGCTGATATCCATTACACTCACGCTCCTGCTACTGGAGCTTGTGAAGGGGGATATATTATTTATTATTGCTGTACCTATTTTTGCTCAAATGCTTTACCAACACTGGAAATGGCCGTTGGTAGTAATAAGGGAACTGAAAATCAGGTTTTCAGATTATACTAAAGGAGCAGCGAATCTATTCAATTCACTGCTCCCATAATCAATTTGCCAGGTATTTTATTACTTGGCGTCCGATATCTCTGCTTTAAGCTTGTGACCCCTGTAATCAATATCATTAAGCTCCCCAACAAGGAACTGTGCAGCATTATTGCTTACAGAGATAAATGTAACCTCTTTTCTGAGATCGATTCTTCCTACCGATTTTTTACCGACTCCACATGATGATGTAAGTCTCAAAACATGTCTAGGAGTGATCTTTTGTCTGAATCCGATATTTATTTTTACCCATTTGTAGCCCCTCTCTCCCTTTTGAGGAATTGCATTTGCGAAAGACTCCCTGTCGCTCTTGCGGGACTCCTCCTCTCTCAGGTTAAGATCCGGTGCGTGACGGTAATAGTCAAGAAAACGGTTAAACTCCACCGAGAGGACACGATAAATAATCTCCTCCTTTGGAAAGTCCTTCCACTTATCATAAATCAGCTCCGCATATTCAGCAATCTCATCCTTAACCTCTACCCTCTCGATCTCGTTTATAAGGTGTAGCAGCTGTTTTGAACACACTTCGCGGGCCGACGGTATTTTGGCTTTTGAAATGGTTTTTCCGATAAGCTTTTCGATTGCCTTAATTTTATGCTGCTCCTTTGAGTTGATAATTATCACCGAAACACCGTTCTTGTCGGCCCTTCCGGTTCTTCCGCTGCGGTGAGTATAAACCTCAGCCTCATCGGGCAGATTATAATTAATTACGTGAGTCAGGTCATTAACATCGATCCCTCTGGCGGCCACGTCGGTCGCAACAAGGATAGAGAGGCTCTTTTCCCGGAACCTTTTCATCACCAAATCTCGCTGCCCCTGAGACAAATCTCCGTGCAGCGAATCGGCGTTGTAACCGTCCCTGATAAGTGCATCAGCTATCTCCTGGGTCTCCTGTCTAGTTCTGCAGAATACAATGCCGTAAATATCAGGATTGTAATCGGCAATCCTCTTAAGAGCATTGTAACGATCCTTTGCATGAACTACAAAATAGTAGTGTTTTACATTTTCGGCCCCCTGGTTTCTCTGGCCTACAGTTACAATCTCTGCGCTCTTCAGGTAGTGTTTGGCGATCCCCTCAACCTCCAGCGGCAGTGTTGCCGAAAAGAGAAGAGTCTGTCTGTTTCCTGGCGTAGTCTCGAGAATAAAATCGAGTTCGTCCTTAAAGCCCATATTGAGCATTTCATCAGCTTCGTCAAGAATAAGAGTGTTAATTGAATCGAGGTGAACTGCACCTCTCTCAATCAGATCGACAAGTCTTCCGGGAGTAGCAACTACAATCTGCGGATTTTTGCGAAGAGCCTTTATCTGTGAATCTATAGGTGCTCCACCGTATA
>JAFIHK010000153.1 GCA_017848635.1 Bacteroidales bacterium
ATATCTGAATCCAGGCAAAATATCACTCTATCTTGTTAATAGTGGAGATAAGTCTGACTCTGTGGGCATTTTGTCAAAATCAATTGCAGCAAATACTATGCTGACGATAAATCTGGATGTGGCTAACGGTGGCTCTTCCGATGTTAAATCCGGAATAACGTTGGACACTAATTCAAACTGGAGTTCAATGGACTATATTTATGGCATCGAAAAGGAGGGAGACGGGCTAACTGCAGAGAGTGCGTATCTTGTTTCACAGCTCTCTGCAAATACAGGTAAGAGCGGAGTATGGGTTACAGGTTATATTGTAGGTGGAGATCTTACTCAGAGCGGTATAAATTTTCAAACTCCATTCACCTCCGAATCAAATTTGGCGTTAGCAGCATCTGCTTCCGAGAGGGAGAGAGCTAAGTGTATATCAGTGGCTCTTGCCAGCGGATCTGTACGGACAGCGCTATCTCTTGTCGCAAATCCGGCAAATCTCGGAAAGAGAGTGTGGCTTAAAGGGACAATTGTTGCATCCTATTTTAATCTGACAGGCATAAATCCGGTAACAGAATATAAATTGGAATAAAGCTTATATTTGCATTACTTTTATTAATATCTGCTCAAAATGAATGACAATAATGCAAATTTTTTTGTACACGAAACCTCGGTTGTTGATCCCGGTTGTTCGATTGGAAAAGGTACTAAAATATGGCACTTCTCTCATATAATGACCGGTTGTGAGATTGGTGAAAACTGTAATATCGGGCAGAATGTAGTGATTTCACCCGGAGTTATTTTAGGCAGGAATGTCAAGATTCAGAATAATGTATCTGTTTATACCGGAGTTGTTTGTGAAGATGATGTTTTTCTGGGTCCATCCTGCGTTTTTACAAATGTTACCAATCCCAGAAGCAATGTCAACAGAAGAGGCGATTATGCGAAGACTATTGTCAGGAGAGGAGCGACTATCGGGGCAAATTCAACAATTGTGTGTGGACATACTTTGGGCAGATTCTCATTTATTGGCGCAGGTGCGGTAGTGACCAGGGATGTCCCTGATTATGCTCTAATGATCGGGAATCCCGCCCGTCAGAGAGGCTGGATGAGTGAATATGGTCACAAACTTAAATTTGATTCCGAAGGAGTTGCCATATGTCCCGAAAGTAATGATGTTTACAGACTCTCCGCAGGAGTTGTCGAAAAGATAAGCAAATAATGCGCTCTTTCAAAGAGAGATTACACAGAATTGCATATGCCACCGATGCATCTGCATACAGGGAACTCCCATGTGAGGTCTCGTATCCTGAATCACCGGACGATTTGGTTGATCTGCTTATTAAAGCTAAAAACAGTGAGAGAACTCTTATTGTAAGAGGGGCCGGAACATCTCTTGCCGGTCAGGTTGTAGGTGATGGGATTGTTGCAGACATTTCGCGATCTTTTAATAAAATTATTGAAATTAACGCAGAGGAGAGATGGGTAAGGGTTGAGCCTGGAGTTATTTTGGATGAGCTTAATATTGAATTAAAGCGATTTGATCTCTTTTTTGCACCCGAGACTTCAACCTCAAACAGATGTACCATAGGAGGAATGGTGGGTAACAACTCCTGCGGTTCGCACTCTCTGGTTTACGGAAGTACAAGGGATCATCTGCTCGAAGCTAAAGTTATACTCTCCGACGGATCTTTTGCGCATTTTAAATCACTCTCCGATAGTGAACTTAAGGAGAGGCTCGGTAAAGAGGGGCTTGAGGGAGTAATTTACAGGGAACTTTATTCTATAGTAAGCGATGAGAAGTGTAAGGCAGATATTGTTGAGAACTATCCTCATCCATCTCTTCGAAGAAGAAACACCGGCTACGCTCTTGACGAACTTCTTAACGACGGCTCGTTTAACCTATGTAAACTTTTGGCAGGCTCCGAAGGTACACTGGCGCTGGGATATGAGTTTAAATTAAATTTACTTCCAATCCCAAAGGGAAAGAGAGTGTTGCTTTGTGCGCATTGCAGCAGACTTAGCGATACATTTAAAGCGAATCTTATCGCTCTTAAATATAAACCACTCTCTGTGGAGATGATGGATCGTAACATTCTGGATTTGAGTAAAAAAAATATATCTCAAAACAGAAACCGATTCTTTGTTAAAGATGATCCGGAATCGATTCTTATTGTAGAGCTCTACGGCGAAGATGATCAATCTGTTGATGAATATTACACAAAACTGGAGAGAGAGCTGATCGATTCAGGGCTGGTATATCACTGTTCGAGAGTTGAGGGGGCATCTATGTCATCGGTTTGGGAGCTAAGAAAAGCCGGACTTGGACTATTGACTTCGATGAAGGGCGACTCAAAGCCGGTTTCAGTAATAGAAGATACTGCAGTTGCTCCGGAGTATCTGCCCGATTACCTTGAAGAGTTTGATCAGATGCTCAAACGTTATGGATTAAGTGCTGTATATCACGCACATATAGGTACAGGAGAGCTCCATTTAAGACCAATTCTTAATTTGAAGAGTTCAGATGATATTTTGCTATTCCGTAAAGTTGCCAACGATACAGCTCATCTTGTAAAGAGGTATCGTGGTTCACTCAGCGGAGAACATGGCGACGGAAGGCTGAGAGGGGAGTTTATACCTATACTTCTTGGTGAAGATGTTTACTCTCTATTGGTCAGAGTTAAGAGAGCCTTTGACCCGGGGAGTTTGCTCAATAAAGGTAAAATAATTGATACACCGGCGATGGATCTCTCTTTAAGGTACTCTCCCGACAGATCGGAACCTGACTATAAAAGCTATTTCGATTTTTCGGCAGAGGGTGGCTGGCTGAGAGCAACAGAACAGTGTAACGGGTCGGGTGACTGCAGAAAATCATCCTCTTTTAAGGGGGTCATGTGTCCTAGTTATCAGGCTTCGGGCGACGAGACTTATACAACCAGGGCAAGAGCAAATATTCTCAGAGAGCTTTTAACCAATCCCACTACTAAAAAAGTCTTCGATCAAAAGGAGATCTATACTGTTCTCGAGTATTGTGTCTCCTGTAAGGGCTGTCTCTCTGAGTGCCCCTCTAATGTCGATATGACAAAATATAAGGCTGAATTTCTGCAACACAGATATGACATATCGGGCACTCCTCTCAATGTACTTATGATATCGCATATGTCTCTGTTTCAGAAGGCAGGCTCTCTCTCCCCCTGGCTATACAACTTGATAGTCTCGGGCAGACTTACATCTCCTGTGATTAAATATCTGCTCAGGTTTGACCAGAGTAAAAAATTACCTGAAATTTACTCGATAACACTAAAATCATATATAAAAAAGCATCTCAACCGAGGTGAGTACTCACATAAACTCCATCTTTTCGCAGATGAGTTCACCAATTATATTGATGTGGAAATAGGGGTTGCATTTGTAGAGTTAATGAATGAGCTTGGTTATGAAGTTATTGTGCCGGATCATGTGGAGAGTGGACGTGCCTCTCTTTCAAAGGGTATGCTTCGTAGAGCATCCCGGTTGGCAAAGAAAAATGTGGAGATTCTCTCGAATATAGTAACAGACAGAGTCCCGCTTGTAGGTTTAGAGCCGAGTACAATACTCTCTTTCAGAGATGAGTATCCTAAGCTCCTCAGAGGAGAACTTAAGGAGAGGGCAGAGGCGTTGGCAAAAAATGCCATGTTGTATGATGAGTTTATTATGAGGGAGGTGGAGTGCGGAAATATTAAAAGTGCCTCTTTTACCAGGGAGCATTTAAAAATCAAACTACACGGACACTGTCACCAGAAGGCACTTGCTTTTCCGGAAGCATCTGCACGGATGCTCTCTCTACCGGAAAATTATAGTGTTGAGACTATTGAAACGGGGTGTTGCGGAATGGCCGGGGCATTTGGATATGAGAAGGAGCATTCGAAGTTTTCAAAAGATATTGGAGAGACAAAACTCTTTCCTGAACTAAGAAAATGTGATCCAGGTGTGGTGATTGCCGCACCAGGAACCTCTTGCAGGGAGCAAATAAAAGAGGGTACCGGCATAATTGCACGGCACCCTGTTGAAATACTCCGAAAATCACTTATTTCAAAGTAGTATCACCGAAGATTATCTCTTCAATAGTACTTTCTCAATTGCCTCTTTAAATGTAGCTTTAGGCAGAGCACCCATAGCCATTTGAGGGGCCTCATTCATAGGCACAAAAAGGAGTGAAGGTATGCTTCTGATTCCAAATGCTCCTGCAAGTTCCTGCTCAGCTTCGGTGTCAACTTTGTAGATATTGATCTCATTTTTGTACTCATCTGCCAGCTCCTCGAGAATAGGAGCAACCATTTTACAAGGGCCGCACCAATCTGCATAAAAGTCGATTATACAGGGTTTATCCCCAAGAAATTTCCACTCTGTAGGGCTTGTTTCGTAATCTGCTATTTTTGTAAGAAAATCTTTTTTTGTCAATAGTGTTGGTTTCATAACTCTATATTTTTTGCAATTATTATAAATTTTTGATACTCTTTATCTTTTTTAATTTGTTTGCCATAAATCCTGTTGATAAGTATTTTAAATCCAATTGATTCAAACAGGTTAGCAAGCTTTGTGGTATTAAAACCATTGTGAGGAACTACCTCAGGGTAATGGAAGGAACCATCCTCCTCTAAAATATCTGCCACTATGAACACTCCGCCGGGCTTGAGAGTTCTCTTTGCTCTCTCTATCAAAGCATTGATATCCTCTATATGGTGCATTGAGTTGTGTGCAATTATTTTATCTATTTCACTGCCTGTATAATCCATAAGAGATCCTTTCAAAATCGCCGATCTCTCCAGTTGAGCGTAACTAAGTTTCGACTCAAGCGCATCAAGCATTGAGGCTGATGTGTCTATGAAATTGCAGAATTTTACCTCATCAAGCAACTCAAGCCCCACCAGTCCGGTTCCGCAACCGAGATCCACAATTATATCTTCGCCGCTAAAACGAATGTGACTCCTAACCTCCGTAACGAAATCCTTAACCATTTTTACCCTTTGCGGAGTATCCCACTCATTGGCAATCTCAGCAAAACTATCTTTGATAATTTCGTAACCGGCCGATCTGACTGCCTCCTCAATCTCTATAGCAGATACTTCATTGGTGTGGTTGAATTTAATTACCCCACTAAACATATCTGCCTCAACTCCATATACTCCAGGTAGAGAGTTTACAATGCCGTGAAGGGGATTCTTGAGGGCACAGCTGTTGGTTGTCTTGATATTAATCTTTGTTTCCACTCTTCTCTTTTTTAAAAAGTCCTGCTACAAGCCAGCCCATAAGAGCACCGTAAAGAGCACTCCTGTACCAGACAGAGGTAATAGGACATGTTCCTGTATTGCACCCAATAAGTAACCAGTAAAGATATCCGGCACCGAATCCGGCAAAAAGACCGATGATGGGTATTATATTTCTCTTAATATATGGTATTAATTTTGTCATATAAAATATTTCCTATGGAAAATATTTACAAAGATAATTAAAATTTTAATTATGCAAATTATAAAGAGAAAAGGTTGCCCTGGAGCAACCTTCTACTAACAACTAATCTATGACTTTTACAAAATTCCCGGTTATCACTCTATCTTGGGCCTCCGGGACGACTCCCATTTCTCATATCTCTTCTCTCCTTAAGATATTTATCATATAGCGCTACCTGATCAGGAGTTAGAATCGATTTTATTGTACTGTCCCTTTGTTGACTGTATTTTACAACCTGAGAGCGATCCTCCCTTCTCTCCTGCATCGATTTCATAATATTTTTCATCGACTGAGTGTTGACTTCCAGAACCCTCTTGTATTGATCTTCGTTAAGCTTTACATACTCCTTGATCCTGTCGGTCTCTCTTTTGGCAATCTCTTCGGGATTCATCTGAGGTCTGCCCTGTGCAGATATTGCTGTTGCAGAAAATATTGTTATTGCAAGGGAAATAAGTACTTTTTTCATAATATTCTATTTAGCTTAATATTAGAATTATTTCATGTTGCCGCCCATATGATTATTCATATTGCCTTTCATGTTTCCTCTCATTTCACCCTTCATATCACCTTTCGCTCCATTGCCGCCTCTTTTTGACATCATATTCTGACGTTGCATCTGCTTGTACAATGTATGGAATCTTGCCTGTTCAGGAGTCAGAATATTTTTAACAAGACTATCTTTTTCTTTGAAATTCTTAGCCATGGACTCTCTCTCTTTGCGGATAATTTCGCGCGATTTGGCCTGATCTTTTGCATATTTAAGATTCAACTCATATACCTTCTTCTCCTGATCGGCTGTAAGAGCCAGTCTCTCCTTCATATTAGCAGTCTGTTTTTTTGCGATATCTTCAGGAGTAAGCTCCTTTTGAATATTTGCATTCTGATGCATGCGTACTACTTTCTGATTCTGGGCAGATATTACTCCCGATACCATTATGCCCATTGCGAGTGTCATTAAAATCTTTTTCATTTTCTTATTATTTTTGTGTGTTTGCCATATAAGAATACACAAAATCGAAAAGGTTAAAAAAACAATTTTATCCTTTGAAGATTTAACATTTCAGAAAAAAAATACTCAAATATTCAAAGCTTTTGGAGTTAATGGGAGAGAGATCCGACGAATTTATTTTATCAATGTGTAAAAGGGTTGAGTCGAAAGATGCTGGTTTTACACTATTGATGAATAAATATAAAGAGAAGATTTACTGGCATATCCGGCGGATTGTTGTCTCTCATCACGACGCTCAGGATGTGTTGCAGGAGACATTTATAAATGTGTACCGTCATATTGATAAATTTGAAGGCAAGAGTAAACTTTACACATGGCTATACAGGATAGCCGTAAATGAATCGATAAGGCTCTTAAATAATAAAAAGATCGATGTCACTTCATACGAAGAGATTTGCGACTATCTGGTTAATACTCTAAGGGACACATCAATAGAGGGTTGTGATTCAATACTTATAAAATTTCAGGAGGCAATCCTCAAACTGCCTGAAAAGCAGAGGATGGTTTTCAACCTGCGGTACTATGAAGAATTAAGCTACGAGGATATATCGGAAATTCTAAACTCCTCAGTAAATGCTCTCAAAACGAATTACCATCTTGCAAGGGAAAAAGTAAAAAAATATATTTTAAATAATTAGCTATGAATACAGATTTCGATTTCAAAAATATTGGGAAGCGAACTCCATACAAAGTTCCCGATGACTTTTTTGATCAAATCACCGAAAAAACACTTATGGAGGCCAAGAGAAGGGATATAAGAAGTCGTAAAATCAGACGATTATGGTTCTCTGTGGCATCGGTTGCAAGTGTTGCTGCCCTTATTGTTTTTGGTCTCTTTGCCGACATTGATAATACCGGCAAAGGAGGTGCTATCCCATTGGATACGCTTAACAATCTCACTTCATTAAATGATACATCATACGAAAATGGAGACTCTCTGTTAAGTCCAGATTTAAATTCACCTTCCGGCACCCGTTCAAATCGGAGTGAAATTGATAAAGTTATCAGCAATATGTCAGATGAAGAGATAAAACTGCTTGCCGATATCTCTTATAATGATCTATTCTTTGAACAGCCACAGCAATGAAAAACTATATAACAATACTACTACTGATATCTGCATTTGTTATATCACCTCTTACACTATCTGCCCAAAAAGAGGGATATGTTTTCAATGCAGGTAAAAAAATATTTGAAGCTCAACTTGTTGAGATTAAGAAGCAGCTTAATCTGAATGAATCATCCGAAGAGCGGCTTGAATCGATTTTAAGATCCTACAACAACGAACTGGAGATGGTGCGCAAAATTCAGTTGCGAAATCCCAGAAATATCGGGCAGATAGATACTATCAGCGATGCAAAAGCTGAGAGAATAATTCTGAGCCAGATATCATCGGGTAGGTTATATCTGCAGATTAGACAGAAGTACTATTTTGAACTTAAAAAAATCCTCTCGCCAAAAGATATTTTGAAAATATACAGAATAGAACAGGATGTTAATCACAGAATTATGATTGAGATTAACAAGCGAAAAAGTGAAGAAAATAGAGATTGATTATCAATGGATTAATTAGTTATAATGTAATTATGAAAACCTTGTCCAACAAAATGACAAGGTTTTTGTTGTATATTGCAAGCGTATTTAAAAATTATCAGAAATGGCGTATAATCTATTAAAAGGAAAAAAGGGGCTCATCTTTGGAGCACTTAATGAAAAGTCAATCGCCTGGAAAACAGCGGAAAAGGCATATGAAGAGGGGGCTACCCTGGTGTTGACAAATGCACCTGTTTCTGTCAGGATGGGAAATATTGAAGAGTTGGCACAAAAATGCGATACTATTGTTATTCCTGCAGATGCAACAAAGGTTGAAGATCTTGAAAATCTGATCGTAAAAGGTATGGAACAGGTAGGGGGTAAGTTCGATTTTATCCTTCACTCTATCGGGATGTCTCCGAATGTCAGAAAGGGGCGTACATACGATGATCTTGACTATTTTTTACTCAATCAGACACTGGATATATCTGCAGTATCATTTCACAAAGTGCTTCAGGTGTGCCGTAAGATGGATGCCATCAATGAGTGGGGGTCGGTAGTAGCTTTGTCTTATATTGCTGCTCAGAGAACACTCTACGGTTATAATGATATGGCCGATGCAAAGGCTCTGCTTGAATCTATTGCAAGAAGCTTCGGTTATATCTACGGAAGGGAGAAGAATATAAGAATTAACACTGTCTCTCAATCACCTACCATGACAACGGCAGGGGGCGGTATAATGGGCTTTGATAAGCTGATGGATTTTGCAGAGAGAATGTCTCCGCTTGGAAATGCTACAGCAGAAGAGTGCGCAGAGTACCTGATAACTCTATTCTCTGACCTTACCAAAAAGGTTACAATGCAGAATCTCTATCACGATGGAGGTTACTCAAGTATGGGTATGAGCAGGGCTGCAATGAGTATCTATAACGAGGGGCTGGATTATCAGGATGTTAAGGTAGACCTTAGTAAAAAAAGTAAGAAAGAGGATTAACCGAAAATCTATAAAAAGAGTCGATCTTTCAGGAGTTTGTATCCGGCAAGGCTTGCCCGGATGCAATCTCCGTTTTTTATGTAGATGTTATAGCTCTCCTTCCCAAAGAGTTCTGCTCGCGTAATAAATTGAGAATTTATTATATATGACCTGTGGACACGGACAAAGTTGTTTGGTAAGATCTGTTCGAAAGATTTCATAGTCTGTTCTTTAACAAATTTTCCACTCTCAGTGGTGATTATTGAGTAATCGCCATTTGCCTGAATAGTGAGAATATCCTCAAATTTTATAATATCGATTCTATTTCCATCCTTTACCGAAATCTGACCGGCTCTCTTCGGATCATACACCGGCTCTTCGTTTCGTTTAGCAGAATCTCTTATGCTGTCACGATCCGAAGCTAGTCGGTAATCCATAACGATAATTATCCATATTAACAGGGTAATAACCGATATAATCGGCAGATATCTTCTGAATTCAACCCCCGAAGCTATTCCCGATGCGTCGGAAATCGCATATGTTGCAGATACTATCAATGAGACAATGATTAGAGCTGCTAAGCTTTTAGCCTGAAATGCCGCAAGAAATCCCGAGATGTACCAGTAGAAATAGGCAGTTACTGAGAGAAGTGAAATTGTAATAAGGGCTAGTGATGCGGCGGCGAAGAGAGATACCTGGTTAAATCCGGCGATTGCAAAAAATAGGAGCAGCGTGGCTGATATTGCCGCCGCCGCCCCTTTAAATCTCGAATTACTATCCCTGTTATACGGATTTCTCTCCATTAAACTGTTTCAATTAATCTTTAACCTCTACTCCGCTGAATGATATACTTCCTCTGAGAACCAATACCTTTGAAGGGTCGCATGACATATTCCTGTATCTTTTATCGGCAAATCCGCTGAATGAGTTTTTTATTGTGCTTTTAACCGTCCAGCTCTCCGGCACATGGAGTTCGATTCCTCCAAAACTACAGTCAAAGTCGAGATATGTCTCCCCCTGCTCAAGAGTTGTTCTGCGCAGATCAATCACTGTACTCCCGAATGAGTTTCTGATAAATCCACCTTTGAAAACAGGGTCCAGGACTACTTGCTGAACCGAACCGAATGAGTTGTGAGAAGTAATAAAGCCATCCTTAATTTCGAAGGATGAGTTCTCCATCTTATTATGCCTGAAGTCATCCCAGCGCTTTTGATTTTCATAGTCAGATCTGCGGAAAAAGATAATAAGACCTACAGCAATAAATATGAGCGGCCAAAAGTTAGACATCCAGAGATGCCCTATGCCGGGTAATTTAGGTATAAGGAAAAATACTCCCAGGACAATCATAACTGCTCCTCCTGTTGTGTGCCTGCGGAGCAGAGAGATAGTCCCTATTACTATTAGCAGCATCTGCCAGGAGATGAATACCCTGAGCAGCGGCTCTGCAATGTATCCGAAATTTCGGGCGATCAACAGCAATCCGACAGCTATAAATATAAGTGCTATAAAAAAGTTGTTGGAAAAAAATTGACGATTTTTTGTTTGTACTTCCATAACAGAATGTTTTTAGATTTTCGGCAAAACTATTGCAGATGTGTTCATTTGGAAATGAAAAAACGACCGTAATAGTATCTTTCCCGACGAAAACACCCTTTTCCCCGACGAATCAGGGTCATAAAGGTAAAAAAATATAATTACATTTGCCCTGTAAAACTATTGGATGTTATCATTTATTAATTCTCTATCGGAGATTGTGCTCTAGCCGGAAACTCTGCAACACTTTGTAGAGCTCCGGAAATTTAAAGCCGCCATTCAGGCGGCAAGTTATTTTATTTATCAATCTTAATATAATACTACAATGAGCACAAGTGGTGAATCAATAAACAATATTGACTATAACGTTATTTGCCAATTTTTTCTCTCTCTTAACAGACAAGGGCCCGGCAGTAAGGAATCGACCCTGAGGGCGCTATCCTTAATTGAAAATCTTTCCGAAATAAAGAATATTGCCGATCTAGGGTGCGGAACGGGCTCCCCGACATTGCTCCTTGCGGAGATGACATCTGCTCAAATTACAGCGCTTGACCTATTTCCCGCTTTTTTATCCAGACTGAATGATAACGCAAAGCAGATGGGTTTCGGCGATAGAATAAAGACGATGCAGAGATCGATGCTCGAACTCCCGTTCGAAGATGAGAGCCTCGATATGATATGGTCGGAGGGGGCAATATACAATATCGGTTTTAAGAAGGGATTTGTAGAATGGAAACGCTTCCTGAAACCGGGTGGTTATATAGCTGTAACCGATGCAACCTGGTTTCGAAGAGATCCGGCGCCCGAAATATTTGAATTTTGGAATAACTCTTATCCGGAAATCGATTATTGTGATGTGAAGTGCGGGCAGATACTTGATGCGGGTTATGAAGTTATTGGAATCTTCCGGTTACCTCAATCGTGCTGGAGTGTGGAGTACTATTCTCATGTACCTGCAGCTCCCGAATCCTTCAAATCTAAATATAGCGGTGTAGAAACAGCAACCGAATTGATAGGATGGATGGAGGAGGAGATGCGACTCTATGCAAAATATGGAGAGACCTATGGTTATACTTTTTATATAGCCAGAAAGCTTTAGAACCACTCTGTTTTTTTTGAGGGTGGTG
Source organism: Bacteroidales bacterium (assembly GCA_017848635.1). Taxonomy (GTDB): domain Bacteria; phylum Bacteroidota; class Bacteroidia; order Bacteroidales; family UBA932; genus JAFIHK01. The sequence continues at coordinate 11,648 of JAFIHK010000153.1, forward strand.
CTTTTATCCACCCTCTTTTTTTATTATCTTTGGAGAAACCACCTATTTATCATATTATTACTGATAAATGTTTAAAGTAAGGCTGTTTGATCCCGATGAATCTCAAAGCTGGCTTATTCGAAAATTTGAAGAGTTCAGGTTTGAGGGAGAGTTTTTGTCTGAGAAATTTGTCCCCCGTCCCGATATCTCTCTTATGTTCCATTTTAACGACAGACCGTTTATATCTGCCGAGACTCCTGTTACTCTGGCTCCATTTTTTGCATCGCCGATTCTTGCAAAATCACTTGATCTGAACTTTCACGGAGAGATGGATTCGTTTGTAGTGGTATGCCGGCCAACAGTTCTATCTAAGATATTTAATCTCGATTTGTCGTCAATTAAGAACAGTTACATCAATCTGCCGGAGGAGCTATTTCGCCCATTATGGATGGAGTTGGCCCTACTTGACAATACACCCGATAGAATTTCACTTTTTTCAGACTTTCTGAACAAAATATATCCCAAAACATATGAGCGGGACAGTGCTGATATACTGTTTGATAAAATTATTGAGAAGGGTATAGGAACACTACTTAAAGAGATAATGTCCGAATTTTCCGAATGTCCCAGAACTCTTGAGAGAACATTCATAAAGAGAGCGGGTGTAAGTCCGAAAACATTGATGCGCATTGTGCGGCTGGATTATCTGTGGACCAGAATTAATGATTATAATGCAGTGGATTATCACGGATTGGTCTTTGATGGTCACTATTTTGATCAGGCCCACTTTATAAATGATTTTAAATCGATTATAGGAGAGGTTCCCGGGTTCTTCTTTAACCGTAATCTTGAACTTGTAAAGATGTTTTCCGGCAGAGTGCAGGGTGAACTCTAGTGTCGTTTTTTTACAATTCTCATAACTTATTAATTATTAATTTCGGACATCTATCGAAAAAATTACTTATTAAATATCAATCCATGAAAAAGTATTTGATCATCACTTTAATTCTCTTTTCGGCGAATCTGAATTCTCAATCTATAATTCAGAGGGTCGGTAACCGTGTAAAGGAAAAGGTAGAGCAAAAAATTGAAAATAAGGCAGATGAGGCTACCGATAAAATAATTGATAAAACGGAAAATTCAGTAAAAAAGGGAGCAAAGAAAAACAATGAGATTAGTAGTACGGATAAACCTGTTCAAAATAGTGAAATGCAGCAGAATAGCCAGCTCTCTTATTCCAAATATGATTTTGTTCCCGGGGCTGAAGTGATTTTCGAAGATGATCTTAAAAATGAGCAAAAAGGTGAATTTCCAAGCAGATGGGATCTGATAGAGGGAAGTGCCGAAATTGCGCAGATAGATGGTGAAAATGTCATTGCATTTGTAGGATACACATATATCACCCCTCTGTTCAAAGAGAAGACATTTCTCCTTCCGGATGAATTTACCCTGGAATTTGATCTATTCCTGGATGGAAACGAGGGAGAGAGTGCCGTTGAGTTTTTAAATGCTAATGGAGATGTTATAGCTAACTCACTCTTCTGGAAGGATAATCAAAGATTTCTTTTCAACTGGAATTTGACTTCCGAGGAGAGGAGTGCCGAGGATACATTCGATAACTTCCCGGGTTGGCACCACTATGCACTCTCATTTAATAAAAGAGCCTTCAAGGTATATATGGATGCTAAAAGAGTCGCAAATATTCCGAATGTGACTGAAAGACCGGTTAAATTAAGGCTATTTGCCAGAGGGGAGGAGGATAAAAGTTCATTTCACATAAAAAATATCAGGCTCGCAAAGGGAGCTGTTCCCCTTTACGACAAACTGATGACCAATGGAAGAATTATTACATACGGAATAACTTTCGATACGGGTAAGTCTACCATCAAACCTCACTCTATGGGAGTAATAAATGAGATATTTGCAATGTTGCAAAAGTATCCTGAACTTAAATTTTCGGTGGAGGGCCACACCGACAACACAGGTAATGCCTCATTAAATCAAACTCTTTCGGAGTCCCGTGCAAAGGCTGTTTGTGAAAAACTCGTAGAGATGGGTATAAGCAGCGATAGACTCTCATCAAAAGGATACGGAATGAGTAACCCTATCGATAGTAATCAGACATCTGAGGGTAGGGCTAAAAACAGACGAGTTGAATTTGTAAAGAGGTGATTGCATGAATATTATCAGGACTACATTACTCTTTTTATTTATAAATCTATCAGCATCTGCACAGAACTTTACAGCTCAAAAAGTAGCAGTTGACGATAATATATTTCTCCCTTTTTTAAAGGGAGAGGTTGTCGGCAAAATTGATAGTAGAGGAGTGTATATCGATAAAATTCAGTCAATTATAGGGAGGTGGCCAAAGATCTCCAGCCCAAAAGGATTTAAAGTCGAATTCTATTCCAACGACTCTCTTTTGTCTATAAATCTGATGCCTTATATAATGGATGGAGAGGAGATTGCAACATTACCAGGTAGCTCTCTCTCCTTAAATTTTAACTCTATATCATCTTTTTTCTCTTCTCCCTTGGTTGGCGATATATATTTGGCCCCGGTTAAAGTCTCTGATTTTTTTGGTTATCCTGTTTACAATGTGGATGGTAAAGAGGTTACTCTTGGATGTAAAGATATCTCTTCGCTACTTATCCCGGTTACAAAAGAGGAGTATCTGAAATCCTTGATCATGAATGAAAGAGAAAAGGGGAGTAAAACCATCAGTGATTCTGAAATTAAAAAGAGTGATATGGAGATTCAGCGAGCCTACAAAGAGATGTTGAAATATGATAAAAAGGGTGCTGAGGAGTTCCTTAAACAGATGAATGACTTTAAGAGTGAGTATAAAAACAGTAGTAATAAAAATATATTACTTGACTCCTATGTTAATGAACTCAACTCTCTATCTCCTCAGGAGCGTAAGGATAAGGCATATTACTCTCACCTCTCAGTTGAGACTACCGGAAATTTTTCGGGGCTGGTAGATCCAAAAGATAGCGAATCGGCAACTCTTTTGGTAAGGCCTGATCTCTCCATTTTAAGAGGAGAAGAGAGTAGGCTTAGCATCATCACGATTAGGTGGAACCTCTCTGACAATGTTTCAAAAGATTCGCCCCGATCATATAAACCCAAGGGTAAATATGGGTTCGCTCTCACAGACGATATTGTATTTGAGCTCTATAATGACAAAGGTGTTTGGTGCGAAATATTCGATTTATTAATCAAAAGATAATAAAATTAATACCTTTGTCGTACAGATATTGGGATTCGATAGGTCTTTATATAGCAATTGGGTGTATTACAGGTAATTGTCTGTCCGTAGATTTTTCAATCAAATCTGTTTTTTTTTAACATGGTTCGAAAACCTTAGTGGTTTTTCGTTCTCTTAATTTATTTATATGATAAAATCATTTCAGTTAGGCAATAGAATAATTGAGGTTCCGATTATTCAGGGGGGAATGGGAGTTGGTATCTCTCTCTCCGGCCTTGCATCTGCAGTTGCTAATGAAGGAGGAGTGGGAGTAATCTCGTGTGCCGGGTTGGGCCTTCTTTACAAACAATCTCCTGCAAATTATCTTAAAGATAGTATTTTGGGTCTTAAAGAGGAGTTGCGTAAGGCTCGTGAAAACACCAAAGGTGTAATTGGTGTAAATATTATGGTTGCATTGTCGAACTTTGCCGATATGGTTAAAACTTCCATAGCGGAGAAGGCAGATGTGATTTTTTCCGGTGCCGGTCTTCCTCTGGATCTGCCCTCGTATCTTAAACCAGACAGTAAAACACTGCTTGTTCCGATTGTATCTTCGGCAAGAGCAGCAAAACTGATATGTGAAAAATGGCTGTCGGGATTCAACTATCTGCCCGATGCAATTGTTGTAGAGGGACCAAAAGCTGGCGGACACCTCGGTTTCAAAAGAGAGCAGATTAACGATGAGTCATTTGAGCTCGAAAAGATAGTTCCCGAAGTAGTGAGTGTAGTCGCTCAATATGAGGGAGTAAAAGAGATTCCTGTAATAGCGGCTGGTGGTATCATGACTGGAAATGATATCTCACGCTTTATGGGCCTGGGAGCAAAAGCGGTACAAATGGCAAGTATCTTTGTTCCTACCTACGAATGCGATGCCTCTGAAGAGTTTAAAAAGAGTTATGTAGAGTCATCTGGAGAAGATTTACGGATTATTCAGAGTCCTGTGGGGATGCCTGGCAGAGCATTCGGTTGCGAATTCCTCAATAGGGTAGAGGAGGGTCGTCAAAAACCCAAAGGTTGCCCTTATAAGTGTATTAAAACCTGCGATTATACCAAAAGTCCTTATTGTATTATGAAAGCTCTTTACAACGCAGCAAAGGGCAATATGGACAAGGGATATGCTTTTGCAGGGGCTAATGCTTTTCTCGCCGATAAAATTTCAAGCGTTAAGGAGGTTTTTAACAGACTTAAGATTGAATTTGATCTGGCATTTAAAAAATAGAGTTGCATTAAGTTGCAAGAAAATTAATTATGACATTTAAAGATTTAAATATTTCGGAGCCCATTTTAAGAGCTCTGATGAGTAAGAATTATGTAAACCCGACAAAAATTCAGGAGAGAGCTATCCCTGCAGGTCTTGAAAACAGGGATATTCTGGGTATAGCTCAAACAGGGACCGGTAAAACAGCGGCATTCACAATTCCAATTATTCAAAATCTGGCTCTTAATTCAGTAAAAGATGGAAGATCGGAAATAAAGGCACTCATAGTGGCTCCTACAAGAGAGCTTGTAATACAGATAGATGAAAACATAAGGGAGTATTCAAAACATACAGGATTAAAACATACAGCTATTTTTGGTGGGGTTAACCAATTTAATCAGGTCAATCAGTTAAAGAGAGGAACGGATATATTGGTTGCAACTCCCGGAAGGCTTCTGGATCTTATAAATCAAAAGTACATATCGCTTGAGAGGATATCACATTTTGTGATAGATGAGGCAGACAGAATGCTCGATATGGGATTTATCAACGACATTAAAAAGATTTTAAAGCTGCTCCCTGTAAAAAAGCAGACAATGTTATTCTCTGCAACAATGCCTCAGGCGATTGCAACGCTTTCGGGTACAATTTTAAGAGATCCGGTGGTTGTAGAGGTTGTTCCTCAGTCATCAGTCTCGGATCTTATCGAACAGAACCTATACCTTGTTGAAAAGGAGCAAAAGAGTGATCTTCTGATCAATCTTCTTAAGGTGGAGAGGGAGAGAACCGTTCTTGTATTCTCAAGAACTAAACATAGAGTCGACAGAATAGCTAAGACTTTGAACAGAACAGGTATTCGTTGCGAGGCTATCCACGGTAATAAATCTCAATCTTCAAGACAGCAGGCACTCTCTAACTTCAAATCTCAGAAGACAAAGGTTATCATTGCTACTGATATTGCTGCGAGAGGTCTGGATATTGCGCACTTAGATCTTGTGATAAACTATGATCTGCCCGATGTTGCTGAAACATATGTTCACAGGATCGGAAGGACTGGAAGGGCCGGTATGACCGGAAGGGCTCTTACATTCTGCTCTCAGGAGGAGAGGGCGATGATTAAGTCTATTCAATTATTGACTGGCAAGAAGCTGAGGACTCTCTCCGCTGCATTTTAATTCGCCTTTTCAAAAGCCTCTCTTCGCTGCACATAATCTGCATATTTTTTATGTTGATTATTGTGCGCTCGAGAGCCGATTTGAAAATGCTGTTTCTGCCTCGCTTTACTGAGTAAAATTCTAACTCGGCCTGGGGCCTCAGACAGACGAATTATACTATCGTTCAGCTTCGGCCTCAACGCTTCGCCTTTTCAAAAGCCTCTCTTCGCTGCACATAATCTGCATATAGGGTAAATTGGATGGTCTTCTGTGACAGGAGATCCATTATTATGAGGACAATGAATTGAA
>JAFIHK010000154.1 GCA_017848635.1 Bacteroidales bacterium
AAAAATTTCATTCTCCGAAACGAGTTTATAATCATCATTGTCACATTCACTCTGCTGAGGTTCATAGCCTCTGCGTTTATGGGGCTTATGCCGCAGGATGCCTATTATACATACTATTCCGAAAACCTTGCCCTCTCCTATTTTGATCACCCGCCGATGGTTGCATACATGATATGGCTCTTTACCTTCATTTTCGGAAAGAGTCTCTTTGTGCTCCATTTCGCAGATTTTACTGTGACCGCAGCCACCCTGATTCTCTCATATTTATTTATTAAGAGAATCGTCCCAAGGGACAGTGTAAGGAGAGCAATGATTCTGCTCATTACCGCCCCGTTTATCACAATCCTCAGCATAAATACCACTCCCGATGTTCCTCTGCTCTTCTTTTGGGCACTGAGCCTCCTTCTCATACACAACGCAATCACAAAAAAGAGTATAATGTGGTGGGTGGCTGCCGGATTTGCGGCCGGCCTTGCATTTGACAGTAAGTACACAGGAGTTTTTTTACCGGCCGGCCTCATCCTCTTCCTGATCCTCTCAAAAGAGCATAGAAGGCTTCTGCTTTCGGGCAGATTTATTCTCTTTCTGCTGTCATTTTCAGTGGCAATCCTGCCGGTAGTGATATGGAATATTCAGAACGATTTTATCTCAATAAAATATCAATCTTCGGAGAGAGCATCAGATATGTCCGCATTCTCGTTTAATCCAAAACTCTTTGCCGGATATCTGGGGACTCAGCTCGGTCTGGCCCTTCCACTTCTTTTTCTTACTCTTTTTCCTGCATCATGGAGATGGACAGCATCAATTCCCTCTAAATTAAGTGGTTTCTTTGGCAAAATCCGACAAAAAGATAATAAAAGCGAACAGAATCATGACTTTGCTGCATCTTTCGCACTTCCAATGTTCATTCTTTTTACCGGTATAGCACTGATCTATTGGGTTAAAATAAACTGGCTTATGCCGGTATATATTTCTGGGGCCGCACTGGTTGCACTCTCTTTTCGTACAGATAAATATATTAGAATACAGACAATTCTCTCATTTATACTACACCTGGCGCTAATTGCTGAACTTATATGGATGCCGGTGAAGGTCAATTCGGATGATACCTGGTACGGATGGGACAAACTCGCAGCAAAGACCGAAGAGATCGGCAAAAAGTACCCTGCAGATTTCATCTTTTCCGATAACTCATACAAAGTCTCAGCTGCACTCAACTTTTACATGGAAAAGCATGTATATGCAGGCAATATAGTGAATGAGAAGGCGTTTCAATTTGCCCTCAATGACAAAGATATATCTTCGCTGGTAGGAAAAGATGCAATCTATGTCACAACAGGGAAATTCTTAAAGAAAAAAGCAAAGAAGGGTGGACCGGAGGCTCTTCTCGCCCCATACTTCAACTCGGTTACAAAAGCAGATTCCCTGATTCTCAAAAACAGGTCCGGTCAGATAGAGAGGAAGTTCTATTTTTTCATCTGTAAACAATATAAGGGAAGTATAAACCAATAATAATTGATATTGCGGCAATTATTCTTATAAGTTACCAAGAGAGATGCAACATTTTGCATATTTAATGCATCTTACATCTATATTAACTTAATTATTATGAAAAGGTTATCAGTGCTTGCAGCAGTTGCACTACTGCTGTGTTCATGCTCTAAAGACAATTGTCAGAGCATACAGGAGCCGATAGAGATTGCTTTAACTGCACCGGAAAGCTCAATTGCAGTACAGAGTAATAATATCACATTCGACCTTCTTAGCCGGACATCGGAATCTGTCCAGCGTAATGTAATGATCTCTCCATACAGTCTTGCAGCTTGTCTCTCAATGACTGCAAACGGAGCAGCAGGCGAAACCCGTAGGGAGATGCTCTCTGCAATGGGTTATGGGGGTCATTCAATTGAAGATGTAAACAGCTATTTTAAGAAGGTTACTTCGGCAATTTTAAAGGCTGATCCCTCTACTAAACTCTCAATTGCAAACTCTATCTGGTACAGAAATTCGATAAAAGTTAAAACAACCTTTACCGACGCTGCTAAGACCTGGTTCCATGCCGACGTCAGAGCTCTTGATTTCGATGCCCAATCTGCACCTCTTGCTATCAACAAATGGGTGTCAGACAAGACAAACGGACTAATTACTAATGTAATAGATAATATAGATCCATCGTCAATTATGTTTCTGATTAATGCTGTATATTTTAAATCGGTATGGTCAGATGGGTATCAATTTAAGACAGCATCAACTGCAAGTGCCGATTTTATAGCTCCTGGGGCAGCATACTCTCAGGTTTCAATGATGAGTAATACATTTACATATAAGTGCTTAAAGAACAGTGATGTTATGATCGTAACGATCCCTTACGGGAACAAATCGTTTCAATTTACCGCCTATATGCCGCTTAATGGAGACACACCGTCTGCATTTGCTAAGAAGCTCAGTAATCAGGAGTATTATAATTCTCTTAAGAGCAGTTTGAATACAAAGAACATCACTCTTAAACTTCCAAAATTCAAGTTTCGATTCAATATAGAACTTACACAAACTCTTAAATCAATGGGCATATCCAAGGCCTTCGACCCTTATAGTGCCGATTTCGATAACGCATTTGAAAATGTGGACGATGCCTATATTAGTTTTGTCAAACAGTTTAACTACATTGAAGTTGAAGAGAAGGGAACAGAGGCTGCCTCGGTAACTCTAACCGGAATTGAGACTACTGCTTTACCTGTACAGCCTGAGCTCTTTATTTTCAACAAACCGTTCCTTTTCACAATAAGCGAAAATAGCACAGGCATTGTGCTATTCGCCGGAAGTGTAATTAATCCGAAACTCAGTAATTAGTCCGAAATCCGGTTACTGATCCCGGTTCTACTTATTTATCGTTGCAAGTACATTGTTAAGTGCCTCTCTCTCCCTCTCCTGGGCTTTAGCAAGTATGGCGGCGGCGCGGTTGGTGAGTTTTTGGGCTGTCTCTCTATCTTTAAGACCGGCTGCATTTATCATAACATTCAGGTATGCTCCGTAGATTGCGTCGCGCAGTGCAATTGCTCCTACACCAGCATCTGAAACCGAACTTGGCAGCCCCTCCTTTACCATTGTGTCAATAATATCAAAAGCACTGTATGCAACCTCCATTGTCTTAAGAGGAATCTCTGTTGCGTATAGTGTCGCCTCCTGAATCGCCTGCGAACGCAACCTCTTATCCTCATCGCTGGTTTTAGGCATCCCGAATGCGACCATTATTCTGTTGAAGGCTGCGGTATCTTCGTCGACAAGGTGAATGAGTTCATTCATAATCTTATTACCCCTCTCTGCAAATTGAGAATAGTACTCCCATTTATCGTCCCAACCGGCCTTGTGAGAGGAGAGATTAGCTACCATAGTCCCAAGTGCAGCTCCGAACGCCCCCATACAGGCAGCGACCGAACCTCCTCCGGGAGCAGGAGATTCTCCTGCCGTCTCAATTGCGAAACCTTTAACAGTCAAATCGATAAGGCCTTTACAATCCTTATCTTCAAGCAGATACTCTAT
>JAFIHK010000155.1 GCA_017848635.1 Bacteroidales bacterium
AGAGAGGCGGGTCTCTCAAAGGCTGAGGCGATACTTGAGGCATCTGCTTCACGATTGAGGCATATTCTTATGACAAGTTTGGCTACAATTCTGGGGATTTTGCCGATGGTCTACTCAACAGGTGCCCGTGCGGAGAGTAGGGGAGCGATGGGTGTATCAGTTGCTGGAGGCTTACTGGTATCTACATTCTTCACTCTATTTATAATACCGGCGATGTATTCATATATCTCAGAAAACAAATGATTAATCCTTATGAAAAAATATATCACAGCAATATTAGCTTTTATAGTTTTCAATAGTGTCAATGCTCAGAGCATCTCTTTGCAGGAGTGTATCTCAAGGGCGATAGAGGCTAATTACTCCATTAAAATTGCAAGAAATGATCTTGAGATTGCGAAGAATAATGTGAGCCTGGCTCCTTTTCTGCCAACGGTCTCTCTTGGAGCGAGGCAGTTAAAGTATAATTATGATTATAAAACGTATAACGAATCGGGAGAGAAATCAAAATCATCTTCCGACTACAATACTCTATCAACTAATGCAACTCTTAACTGGACGCTTTTCGACGGATTCTCAATGTTCGCGGAGAGATCCAGGCTTGAGGAGCTTTTATCTCAGGGGGAGTTAAAATTCAGGGCTTCCGTTGAGACGCTGGTACAACAAATTTCTCAGCAATTTTTCCTGATAATCTCTCTGCAAAATCAGGTCAAATTGTTTCAGGAGCTCGTAGCTGTCTCGGAGGAGAGGTACAACCAGGCCTTGACCAGATATAAGATTGGTAAGGACTCCGGTCTTGAGTCCAAACAGGCTAAAATTTATCTTAACAGTGACTCATCTAAGTTAATTATTCAACAGGAGAGTGTTAAAAACGCCTATATAAAGCTATTCGAGATGATGAATATGCCGCTGGACTCAAAAATAGTGATTAATGATACTATTATTCCGGAAGCAAAACTAGAATTTGATTCATTACTCAAAAGGGCTTTGGAGAATAATACATCTATACAGATGGTGAAATCGGGGCAGAAGATCTCCGATATAAATCTTAAACTTGCAAAATCGGAGCGTTATCCTGTATTGGGTTTTTCGGCAGTATACAACTATAATCTGACTCAAAGTACTCTTTATAGGAGGGGTTATAATGAAACTACAGGACCCTATATGGGCTTCTCAATCTCTCTTCCGATATTCTCCGGTTTTGAAACCAACCGAAAAATTACAAATGCAAAAATTGAGAAACAAAACTCAGTTCTGGAGTATGACCAGTTTAAACAGAGCCTTGAAGTTGACCTCAGGCAGGAGTATAACACATATGTTAATAATCTGCTTTTAATAGATTTTGAGATTGAGAGCAAGGAGGCAGCTTACTTGAACCTGGATGCGGCTATTGAAAAATATCGTATCGGAAGTCTTTCCGGGATTGAGTTTCGGGATTTTCAGACATCTTATCTGGATGCATCGGTTAGGAAGATCAGTGCGCTATATCAGGCCAAGATTTCGGAAATCACCCTGCATCTTCTTGCAGGAGATCTCTTTACGAACTAGGGGCTATTTTTGGCCCGCAATAGATTTGGCAAGCTCAAACAGATCTCTTTCGGGCCAGAAACTTACCTGTTTTATCTCTTTTTTGAAAAATCTGTCTATCATTTTTGAAAAATCAGAACCCTTCCATGAGCTTGTATTCGTTATAAAGACCCAGGTATAACCGTCGGTCTGGTGGCGGAGCATAGCACTTGTTCCGGATAGAGTTCCTGTCCTAACCCAGTCACCATCCTTATATGTCTTTGCCCAACCTATAGGAAGTTTCCCCGGACCGCTTGATACCATTGTTTCGATACTCTCCGGAGTGAGGATATCTTTAACATTGGGGTGATTGTCGATAGAGGCTACAAATTTTAGCAGCTCAGTGGGAGAGGCTACCCAGCCTCCCGCTCCATACAGACCCTCAATATTACTTCCCCCGTAACAGCGATGCACCATTCTTCCCGATCCGTCAAAAGATTCAACCAGTTCCTGATCATCAGGTTCATAGTATTTTACCTCGTTGGGATATCTCTCTTCATAGCTGTTTTTTGCAAGATGTATGTCAAAACATCCGGCTGGATTGAGAATGCTGTCTTTTATGTATTGTTCGTAAGATTGCCCGGTAACTTTTTCAATGATTTCGCTCAGGATCAGATATCCAAGGTTAGAATATTTAGTGCCGCTCCCAGGATTGTACCCCAGTTTTTTTGTTATCGCAAATGAAATAATCTGTTCTTTGGAGGGTACTGAGTCTATTCCAAGTTTTTTAGAAATCTCAAGAGTTGAAAACATAGGGTCTCCATATCTTCGTGTAAAACCGGCCTGATGTCTTAACAGATTTTCAACAGTGATGTTTTTGATCCTTTGGTCCCTTATGTCGCTGAAGTCTTTAGAGTTTAACACTCCATCGGACCCAAATACTCTGGAGGATAGGGATAGCTTCCCCTGCTCAATAAGCTTCATTACAGTTGCCGCAGTAATGAGTTTGGATACCGATGCAATTCTGAAAATATGCTTCACATCGGTTCTTACTCCCCGCTCCTCATCGGCCCATCCATAACCCTTTGCATATATCAGTTTCTCATCCTTTAGTATAGCTATTGAGGCACCTTTAATTCTCCAGGTCTTGAGAAATTGCTCGATTTTTCTGTCAAGTTTGGCAGTCTCGGGTATGTCTGAGTTATTATTTGTGAGCAGATGATTTATAGATTCCGGAAAGATCTCCTCATTATCTATTATCTCTGTAGATTCTTGATGATCAGGAGTTTTAAAGGGGTAAAATATAACTGATACAGCTACAAGTGCAATAAAAAAGAGGGAGGGAAATATATATTTACCGTGGAATTTCATACCCGGTTTTTTTACAAATATCGTGCTGTGATTAGCGCTGGATTCTATTTTTTATTTCAAAAATATGATTAAAGGACTCCTTGTATGACTCGGAAATAGGAATAAGTATTTTGTTAAATACTATGCGGTTTTTTTCTATTGTTTTTATCTTTTCAATATTTACTATAAATGACTTGTGAACACGTACGAACTTATCAGATGGGAGGGTCAGCTGTGCACTTTTTAGACTCATCAGAGACATTACCTCTCCTCCGGATTCCAGTATAAAGTGGACATAGTCTTTATCTGCCTCCACATATAGGATATTATCAATATCAATTCTTACTAATTTATAGTCCGATTTAACAAATATTGAATCGGCATACCCCTCTTTTTCGAACCATCGTTTAGCCTTTCCTGATGACTTCAGGAAATCTATATAACTTACCGGTTTTAGAAGGTAATCAAGCGCCTCGACCTTATATCCTTCAATTGCATATTGTTCGAAAGCGGTTATAAATATTATTTTTACCGATTGCCCGACCACTCTTGATAGCTCCATCCCGTTAAGCTGAGGCATCTGGATGTCAAGGAAGATAAGATCTACATCGCCCTTGCCGACTCTCTCCATTGCCTCTATGGCATTCGGATAACTTCCGGCAAACTCGAGGTATGGGGTCTGTTTTACATAACCTTCGATAAGGCTTCTTGCAAGCGGTTCGTCATCAACAACTATACTCCTGATTTTCATTATATCTGTTTTGAATTTACAGCCTATGTATTAATTACAAGCCTTGCGACAAACATCTCCTCCACTACACCATATGTGAGAGTGTGTGAGCCGGGGTATATTAGTGACAATCTTTTACGAAGATTCTCCAGCCCTATTCCCGAACCACTCCTGTCGGTGTCGCTCTTGGGAAAGTAGCTGTTTGTAATCTCGCATATAACAGAGACTCTGCTGTCGGAACTCATCTCGGTATGAATATCAATTGATATTTCCGATTTCTCAGTTGAGCAGATTCCGTGTTTGAAGGCATTTTCGGTCAATGTCATAAAAAGTAACGGAGCGATGGTAACAGTATATTCGGGCTCTTCAATCCTAACATTCAGCTTAACACTCTCGTGCATCCTTAAACTCATAAGATCGATGTAGCTTCTCATAAAATTTAACTCTTTACTAAGTGGGATCTTCTCATCGTTATTATCGTAAAGTATATATCTGAGCAGATTACTTAATCCGTGTACAGATGCCTGTGCCATCGTAGGATTTATGGCTATCAGAGAGTAAATATTATTAAGAGTATTAAACAGAAAGTGAGGATTGAGCTGATTTTTCAGGTTGAGTAATTCAGCTTCGCTCTTCTCCTTCTCAAGCTCTCTTCTCTCGTTTTCAGTTTTGTAAAGATTTGCGGTCACCTTGATTGCAGCACTCAATGCAGCTATAAATGACACCATAAGAAGGTCCTTCAGTATTATAAAGCTCATTGGAGGAGGCCCGCCGTATCTTCCGCCACTCTCTTTTGCAACAGATAAAAGTGCCCCGAAAATCTCCATCCAGAAAGACTGAAATAGGTTTACCAGAGCTACCAGCAAAATATTTGATAAAATAAAAAGTGCGACTCTCCTTTTAAAAAGCAGATTGTTTACCAGAACAAAGTAATTAAGGTAAAATACAATTATTTGTGAAAGGGGAGCCCCTACAAAAACCACATATTGAGCAAAACTTATCTGCCTGTCAGTAAAGCTTGAGAACATAAGCGGGGAGCTTAGAAACAGCCCCCACGCAATTATGTGTATTATAATATTTACAAGCTCTTTGTTTTTAAAGTTTTTCATATCTACGAAGATACAAATTTATTCATATCGTATTGCTTCAATCGGATCGAGAGAAGATGCCTTCTTTGCAGGGTACCACCCGAAAAATATTCCGGTAGCGGTGCAGACAAGGAACGAAAGAATTACTGAATATAACTGAACATAAACCGGCCAGCCTGCAACCACTTTTATTAACTGAGAAGTTCCCACACCGAGTATTACCCCGATTACTCCTCCGGTAATACTTATTATGACAGCCTCAATCAAAAACTGAAGCATTATATGGCTCCCTTTTGCTCCGATAGACATTCTCAACCCTATCTCTCGTGTCCTCTCAGTTACCGATACAAACATTATATTCATAATACCGATTCCTCCCACCAGAAGAGATATTCCGGCAATACTTGCCAGAAGGATTGTCAGGAGCGATGTTGTGGTGTTCATCATTTTGCTGATCTCCTCCTGAGATCTTACTGTAAAGTCATCTTCATCACTCTCCCGAAGCTGATGGTTCTCTCTCAAAATTGTCTTGATCTGCTCAATTGCGGATTGTGTCAGATTCTCCTCTCTGGCCGATGCTGTAATACCGTTAATATGAGTGATTGCAAGGACTCTCTTTTGAATTGTGGTGTATGGGGCAAGAATGAGATCATCCTGATCCATCCCCATGGAGTTATACCCCTTCTCTTTAAGGATTCCTATAATCTTGAATGGGATTTTATTAAATCTTATAACCTGACCGACAGGCTCCTCTCCGTTTGTGAAAAGGTTCTCCGCCACAGTCTTGCCTATTACACAAACCTTTGTGGCGCGCTGTATATCAGACTCTCCAAACATATCCCCCTCCTCTATACTGAGTTTTCTGATCTCCAGATACTCCTCATTAACACCATATACAGTGGTTGGTGCATTGTTTGATCCGAATATTGTTTGTCCGTTGCTGTTTACAACGGGGGTAATATGTGAGATCTCTGCAACACTTGCTTTTACAGATTCATAATCCTCCATTTTAAGCGATTGCATAGATGAAGCGCTCTGCCTTACTCCCCCAAACATGTCACCTCCTGGCTGAATCATAATCATATTTGAGCCCATCTCAGCTATCTGCTCATTGATACTTCTCTTGGATCCCTGACCTATTGCCAGCATTGCAATAACCGATGCAACCCCTATAATTATGCCGAGCATAGTTAAAAAGCCTCTTAACTTGTTGTTGAGTAGTGCTTTTAAAGAAATTTTTATTAAATTACTGTAATTCATTTCGGATGGTTTAAATTTTTTCTTCCGGAGGAAGCGTGTCAAGAACATCTTTTGCCGATTCAATCTTGTAGTTGACTGAATCTTCTACAATTTTACCGTCTCTCAGTACAATCTTTCTGCTGCAGAAGTGGGCAATTTCGGGATTATGTGTTACGAATATTATTGTTCTGCCCTCCTTGTGCAACTTCTGAAAGAGCGATAATATCTCATATGAGGTTCTGGTATCGAGGTTGCCGGTTGCTTCGTCGGCCAGAATAAGGAGCGGATCATTCACAAGGGCTCTTGCAATTGCAACCCTCTGCTGCTGCCCGCCAG